>JAJUFM010000046.1 GCA_029265995.1 Rhodospirillaceae bacterium
AAACCTCCATGCCACGGTGGACGGCAACGAGATCCTGCGCGGCCTGAACCTGAGCCTGCCAGCCGGGGAGGTTCACGCCATCATGGGACCGAACGGCTCTGGCAAATCTACCCTCTCCTACGTTTTGGCCGGCCGGGACGGCTATGAGGTCACCGAAGGTGAGGTGCTGCTGCACGGTGAAAGCATTCTGGAACTGGAGCCAGAGGAACGCGCCGCAGCCGGCATCTTCTTGGCCTTTCAGTATCCGATCGAGATCCCCGGGGTGCCGAACACGACCTTCCTGAAGGAAGCCGTGAACGCCTTGCGGAAGGCGCGTGGGGAGGAGCAGCTGGACGCCATGCAGTTCCTCAAGATCCTGCGAGCAAAGGTGAAGGAGCTCGGCATTCCCGAAGATTTCCTGAAGCGGGCGGTGAATGCCGGCTTCTCCGGTGGCGAGAAGAAGCGCAACGAGATCCTGCAGATGGCGATGCTCGAGCCCTCCTTCGCAGTACTGGATGAAACGGACAGCGGCCTGGACATCGACGCTCTGAAGGCAGTGGCCGATGGCGTGAACGCCATGCGCGCTCCCGATCGGACCATGTTGGTCATCACGCACTATCAACGCCTGCTCGACTACATCGTGCCTGACCGGGTTCATGTGCTTTCTCAGGGCCGCATTGTGCGCAGTGGTGGGCCTGAGCTGGCGCACGAACTCGAGAAAAAGGGCTACGCGGACATCACTGGAGCGGCAGCCTGAGGCGCAGGAAAGCAGTAATGACATCAGAAGTTCTAGCTATCGACGCAGTGGAGCGGCGCTGGCAGGCAGCCGCCTCCGCGCTACCGGGCGCCGGCGTGGCGTGGCTCGACAAGCTGCGCGCGGAGGGCTTGGCCCTTTATCGCGAGGCGGGCCTGCCCATTCCGAAACTGGAGAGCTGGAAGTACAGCAACCTGCCGCGCGTGTTGCGGGATCGGCAGTACCGGCCTGCTGACAGCGCAGGCCCAGCGAGTATCGACCAGCTCGCCTCATTGCTGCCGAAGGACCTTCAGAGCACGCGTATCGCCTTTCTCGACGGACGCTTTTCGCCGGAGCACTCCAGCCTATCCACGCTTCCGGAAGGTGTCGTCCTGGCGCCGCTCTCGCAGCTGCTGAAAGAGCAGCCTGCAAAGGTCGAGGGGCTGCTGCATCGGCCAGAAAACGACTATGAGCTATCGCTGCGCGCACTCAATGCTGCCCTGTTCGACGAAGGCGCTGCGCTTATCGTCGCCCCCGGCACTGTCGTGGAACAGCCTATCGAGCTCCTTTTCCTTGGCGGTTGCAGCAGCCAGCCGGTGGAAAGTCACCTGCGCCTTGTCATGCACATCGGACGGGGCGCACAGGTACAGGTAATCGAGCATCACCAGGGCTTCGGTGACGGTGATAGCCTGCTCAACCTCGTCTCTGATCTCCACGTGGATCAGGGCGGCGCGCTTACACACCTGCGTGTTCAAGAAGCAGGCATGGAAGCAGTTCACCTTGCTGGGAGCAGGGTTCAGCTACAGCGCGACGGCAGCTATCGTAGCTTGGCCTTCAACAGCGGTGCCCGTTTCTCCCGCCATGAGATCGAGGTCGACCTGCTGGGCGAGAATGCTGAGGTCGTGCTCAATGGAGCCTACTTGCTGCGCGGCCGGCAGCACGGGGATACGACCAGTGTTATCCGTCATCGGGCCCCGCACACTCTCGCCAAGCAGACCTACAAGGGCGCTTTGGACGAGCGAGCCAGGGGCGTCTTCCAGGGCCGTATCTCCGTCGAACGGGACGCACAGAAGACCGACGGGCGCATGCTCAACCGGACCCTGCTGCTGTCGGACAAGGCAGAGATCGATAGCAAACCCGAGCTGGAAATCTTTGCTGACGATGTGCAGTGCGCACATGGCGCGACGGCGGGCGAGCTCGATGCCAACGCGCTCTTCTACCTGCGCAGCCGCGGCCTGGATACCCAGCAGGCAACGGCGCTTCTGGTGGAGGCTTTCATCGCAGAGCTCATCGAGGAATTCCCATCGGAAGCCTTACGTCCAGCGCTATCACAGCGCTTGCGGCAGTGGCTTGGTGGCAGCCAATAGGCGAGAGGGAGACACCGTTTTATGACCACGATGACCGAGGCGATCAGGTCCCCGGGCGCCAATTCTGTTAAAGCACTGGATCTGGAGCAGGTACGCGCGGACTTTCCGGTCCTTCGCCGTGAAGTCTACGGCCGCCCACTCGTCTACCTCGATACTGCGGCAAGCGCGCAAAAGCCCCGGCAGGTTATCGACGCCATGACCTCGATCATGGAAGAGAGCTATGCCAACGTGCACCGCGGCGTTCATCGGCTGAGCCAGGAATCCACCGATCTTTTCGAGGGAGCGCGGGAGAGAGCGGCGAGGCTTCTGAATGCTGAAAGCAGCGACGAGATCGTCTTCACCCGTGGCGCCACCGAGGCTATCAACCTGGTGGCCTTCTGCTGTGGCGAAGGGCTGCTCCAAGCGGGTGACGAAGTCATCATTACAGCGCTGGAGCACCACTCGAATATCGTGCCCTGGCAAATGCTGCGCGACCGTAAGGGCATAGTGCTGAAGGTCGTCCCCATGCTCGACGACGGCTCTCTGGATCTGGAGGCTTACCGGAAGCTTTTGAGCGAGCGGACCCGGATGGTCGCCACAACCCACATTTCCAACTCCTTGGGCACGATCACGCCCGTAAAGAAAATGATTGCGGAAGCCAAGGCGCAGGGTGACATTCTGGTGCTGGTCGATGGCTGTCAGGCGGTGCCCCATTGCCAGGTGGACGTGCGTGACCTGGGAGCGGACTTCTACACCTTCTCTGCTCACAAGTTGTATGGCCCCAGCGGCATCGGCGTCCTCTATGGGCGGAAAGAGCTGCTCAACTCCCTGCCCCCGTACCAGGGCGGCGGAGAGATGATCTCTTCAGTGACCATGGAGAAGTCGAGCTTCAAGGCGGCGCCCCACCGGTTTGAGGCAGGCACGCCTGCGATCGTGGAGGCGGCCGGACTGGCGGCGGCGATAGACTATGTGCAAACGCTCGATTACGACGCCATTCAAGCCCACGAGCAGGGACTACTCTCTTATGCCACGACTCAGCTGTCCCAGATCGATGGCTTGAGAATCTTCGGGACTGCACCGGAAAAAGCCGCGATCGTTTCCTTCACGCTTGAAAGCGCACATCCCCATGACATTGGCACGATCCTGGACCGGGCCGGTGTCGCGGTCCGCGCGGGCCATCACTGCGCACAGCCGGTCATGGATCGCTTCGAGGTGGCCGCCACGGTCCGCGCTTCCTTCGGCCTCTACAACACCGAAGCCGAGGTCGACGCGCTTGTCGCTGCCCTGCACAAGGTTAAGGAACTCTTCGGCTGATGCTCGATGAACTTCGCGAACTCTATCAGGAAGTCATTCTCGATCACGGCAAGAACCCGCGTAACTTCCGCCACCCGGACGACGCGAACCGGAGCGCCCATGGGTACAACCCCATGTGTGGTGACACGCTCTTCATCTACCTGACGCTGGATGAAGAAGGCGTCATCACCGATTGCGCCTTCAAGGGCAAGGGCTGTGCCATCTCGCTCGCATCGGCCTCGCTGATGACCCAGACCTTGAAGGGGCTGACAGAGCAGCAGGCTCGGGCGCTGTTCGAGCGCTTCCACTGGCTCTGCACGCATGATGAGCCGCCCGAGGAAGATGCGGTGGAACTCGATCCGGAAGCCCTGGAACGTCTGGAAGTGCTTTCGGGAGTGCGCGATTTCCCAGTGCGGGTGAAGTGCGCAACCCTCGCGTGGCACACCATGACCGCCGCGCTCGACGGTCAGCAGGAGGTCTCAACGGAATGAATGACGATCAACGCGACAAGACGGGCGGCGCAATCCCTGGCGATGTACCGGCACAACCCCACTACAATCCCTATCTGTGGGGCGGTGGGATGTCGGAGCCGGTGGAGGAAGGCTTCACCGCACGAGCTGGAGAGCCGCGTGACCCGAATGAGCCTGTAGCCACCGAAGAGCAGGTGATCGAGGCCCTGAGGGAGGTCTACGACCCGGAGATCCCAGTGAACCTCTACGATCTCGGGCTGATCTACGACATCTCAATCGCAGCCAGCGGCGACGTGGACATTACCATGACCTTGACAGCCCCGGCCTGTCCGGTAGCCGGCGAGATGCCCGGCCAGGTCGCTCAGCGCGTGGCCATGGTAGAAGGTGTGGGCCAGGTAGCTGTCACGCTCACCTGGGATCCTCCCTGGGACATGAGCAAGATGAGCGAAGACGCCCGACTTGCCTTGGGTATCTTCTAATTACCGCGCGTGACACTATGTTAGGGGAGGTTAGAAGGGACAGGAGTCTATGAACGGGAACGTGTTGACCTTGACCGACCGCGCCGCGGCGCGGGTGAAGCAGTTGATGGCCAATAGTCCCGAGGAAGGTGTGCTCGGGCTTCGCGTGGGTATCAAAACCCGCGGCTGCTCTGGCCTCAGCTACTTTGTGGAATACGCCAAGGAACAGAAGAAATTCGAGGATGTGGTTGAGGACAAGGATGTGAAAATCTTTGTCGATCCGACCGCCGTCATGTTTATCCTTGGCAGCGAGATGGACTACGTCGAGGGCAAGATCGAATCGGGGTTCGTTTTCAACAACCCCAACGAAAAGAGCCGCTGCGGCTGTGGGGAAAGCTTTTCCATCTAATCGCACAAGAAACGGCGAAGATAACGGAAGCGCAGGCCTCAACGGTCTGCGCTTCTTTCATTTGCCCACAAGCCGCGCGTCCGCTCCGCTGCCCTCTAGCATTCTGATAGGAGCGAAGACTCTCGATCTGTAGGAGCCCTGCCCTTGCGAGGTCCTTCGCTTTGCTCAGGATGGCCCGAATCGTTTGAGGCCGACTAAATCAGGCCCCTTACGGCAAACCCTCCCGCCGCAGCGGCGGATAGGCTTCTGCAATCAGTTCAAAGGAGCGCAGGCGCTTTTCGTGCTCGTAGACGTCGGAGACGATGATGAGTTCATCGGCACCGGTTTCTGCGATCAATGCCTCGATACCTTCCCGTACTGTCGAGGGCGAGCCGATTATCGAGCGTTCCAACATACGCTTCGCCTGGGCCTTTTCCATGGGGGTCCAGTAGGTTTCTATGTCGTCGATTGGCGGCTTGCTGTAGTCGCGGGCACCCCGTACGAGGTCTGCGAAGGACATCTGCTGCGTGGTCGCCAAGCGTCGCGCCTCCGCATCGGTTTCTGCGGCGATGATGTTGACGCCGACCATGGCGTAGGGCCGGTCCAGTTGCTTCGACGGTCGGAAATGGGCGCGATAGATTTCGAGTGCCTGGAGCAGCATTTGCGGTGCAAAATGCGATGCAAAGGAATAGGGCAGGCCCAGTTCCGCGGCCAACCGGGCGCCGAAGGTACTTGAGCCAAGAATCCACAAGGGAACCTCCGTGCCTTCGCCGGGGACTGCATGAATGTACTGTCCTGGCTGGGGCGGCCCCAGGAGAGCCTGCAACTCCAGTACATCCTGAGGGAAGTTCTCAGCCGCCGCAGGGGAGCGGCGCAGCGCCATGAGGGTTCGCTGATCGGTTCCGGGCGCTCTTCCCAGCCCCAGGTCGATCCGGCCCGGGAAAAGATGCTCGAGAGTTCCGAACTGCTCCGCAATCACCAGAGGAGAATGATTGGGCAGCATGATACCGCCCGCCCCGACCCTGATACGTCGGGTACCGGCGGCGATATGGGCAATAACGATGGAAGTTGCGGCACTGGCGATGCCAGCCAGGTTGTGATGCTCCGCCGCCCAGATTCGATGATAGCCCCATTCCTCCGCGTGGCGCGCCAGATCGCGCGCGTTCATCAGCGCGCCTCGCGCATCGGTTTCCTGCGTGATGCGGACGAGATCAAGAATTGAAAGCGGTATCATGAGGCTCCTTATCAAACGCTCAGCTGCTCGCGGTACGCCCCTTCTGCCACCGACGCATCGACACGGCGATCATCAGCACCGCTACTCCGGTGAAGAGGAAATTGACCCCGACCAGCAAGCCCAGCACCCAAAAGGCAGAGGCGGGCAGGCCCAGGAAGATGATGATCCCCAGCGCGAGATCTACCAGCGCGCTGAACAGCATCCAGATCCATCCCCCTTCCCCCTCACTGCGATAGCGGAAGGCGGCTGGAATCTTGAAGATGCCCGTAGCTATGAAATAGGAGATCAGCACGATAGTTAAAGTCATAACACCTTCGATAGGACGCCAGAGCAGACTGGCGCCGGCGAGAAGCAGGGCGATAGAGATCAGCAGGCTCCACCAGAAACCGGATGCGGACGTCCCTGCGCGCAGGATCGCGATCAGACCCGCGAAGCCGCCGATCACAAGCAGCCAGCCGAAGGTCAGCTCCGCGGATAAAGTAGCCACAGCCGGAGCGAAGAGAGCGAAGAGGCCGAGCAGAATCAACACAGCCGCATAGATCATGAACCAGCCGCTGTGCTTGCGGATCGTCTCAGCACGCCGAGGAAGGGGGGAAGGCATGGCTCCTCCGTTTGTCAGCTGTTCATTGAAAGAATCGCGTTTTGAACCGGGTTTGCGAACTACGCAAATGCCTAAGTTCGTGGTACCTCGTTTGGAATCGAACCCTCCCCTAATGCGAAGTGTCCAGCAAATCCTCGTTTGCTGCGCACTCACGCGGAGGGCAAGCTGAAACCAAGTTGTTTCTGGGGAGAGAGACCATGAAGGACGGCAACACGAACGGCGAGGGCTGGACCTTCGTTCACAATCTCGCTGCGGAAGCCCAGTGGAAGCCGGGCTTGCGAAACATATTCGACTACCGCGATCTCGGTATAGAGGAAGGCACGAAGGGCGGCTACGTAGCCCACGTCATTCGGGCGAACGGGTGCAAGGCGGAGGACAAGGTGCAGAAATGGCATCTGCACGACTGCACGTTTCAGATGATCTTCGTGCTCAACGGTTGGGCCACCTTCGAATACGAGGGACAGGGCGTGCGCACCATCCGCAAGGGCGATGCAATTCTGCAGACGCCGCGCCTCAAGCATCGCGAAATTGCCTGCTCCGATGACCTGGAACTGTTGGAAATAGTAGCTCCGGCGGACTTCAAGACCATCACCTTCGAGGAGGAGGAGATGTCCGCCGCGGAATAGCCACAGCCGCCCGCTCTACCTCTTGGATAGCTCCGAGAGTCCGGCCTAGCTCCGGTCCGCCAAGGCAGCCTGCACATCACGCTCCCGCCGGCGCTCAGAACGGATCATAAGCCAACCGGACACGATGACTGCAAGGGTGACCACACCCACGATGATCGTCGCAAGGGCGTTCACGTCAGGCGACACACCTAATCGCACCTTGGAAAAGACAACCATCGGCAACGTACTGGCGCCCGGACCCGACACGAAGGAGGCAATCACCAGATCGTCGAGCGAGAGGGTGAAGGCGAGCAGCCAGCCGGCCACCAGCGCGGGAGCGATGATCGGCAGGGTGATGACCAGAAACACCTTCCAGGGCCGCGCGCCAAGGTCTAGAGCTGCCTCCTCGACGGAGGCATCCATGGTCGACAGGCGTGACTGCACGATGACAGCCACGTAGGCCATGGAAAAGGTGATGTGAGCAATCGTGATGGTGGTAACGCCCCGGCCGGACGGCCAGCCGACCGCCGCTTCCAAAGTGACGAAGAGAAGCAGGAGGGATAGGCCGGTAATTACCTCGGGCATTACCAGCGGCGCGGCGATCATGCCGGTAAAGAGCGTTCTTCCACGAAAGCGTCCAAAGCGTGCAACCGCCAGCCCGGCCAAGGTGCCCAATGCAACGGCGAAAGTCGCATTCACCGCCGCGATGCGCAGGGAAAGAAGCGCCGCATCGATGATCTGCGGATCGCGGAAGAGTTCACCGTACCAACGGGTGGAAAAACCACTCCAGACAGTGACCAGTCGGCTTTCGTTGAAGGAGTAGACGATCAGCGAAAGGATGGGCCCATAGAGGAAGGCAAAGCCAAAGCAAAGGGCCGAGAAGAGAAACCAGTTGCGCCGTCTCATGCCCCCTCCCGCCGCAAGTTCATGCGCTGAAACAGCATGATGGGGATAACGAGGACCAGCAGCAGAGCGATGGCGACCGCTGAGGCAACCGGCCAATCTCGGTTGCCGAAGAACTCGTCCCAGAGGACACGCCCGATCATCAGACTGTCAGGCCCGCCAAGCAGAGAAGGAATGACGAACTCCCCCACGGCGGGGATGAAGACCAGCAACGAGCCCGCAATGATCCCCGGCACGGAGAGCGGCAGCGTGATGGTAAGAAAAGCCTTCCAGGGACGGCAACCCAGGTCCTCCGCAGCCTCCACGAGGTCGGGCGAAAGTCGTTCCAGCGCAGCGTAAAGCGGCAGGATCATGAAGGGCAGATAGGAATAGGTAATGCCGATATAGATGGCGAAATCGCTATTCATCATCTGGATCGGCTGGTCGATCACCCCGAGCCACATCAGGAGGTTATTGATCAGACCGTTGTTCCTGAGGATGCCCATCCAGGCGTAGACGCGCAGCAGGAAAGAGGTCCAGAAGGGCAGGATGACCAGCAACAGCAGGATGTTGCGTATCGCTCTGGGAGACCGGGCGATGCCATAGGCCATGGGATAGCCGATCAACAGGCACAGGAGGGTCGAGATCCCCGCGATCTTCAGAGAATTCAGATAGGCGACGATGTAGAGGCTGTCTTCCAGCAGAAAGAGGAAGTTGTCGATGGTCGCCTGCAGGCTGCCGTCCGGGCCGAAGAGCGGCGTAAAGGGCGGCTGCGCGATGATCGGCTCGGCCAGGCTGATCTTCAGGACAATTGCAAAGGGCAGCAGGAAAAAGAGGAGCAGCCAGAGATAGGGGATACTGGATACCAGACCGCGGCCGGACAGCCAGAAGGCACGTCTCCGCCCGCTGCCACTTGGCTCCTCTGAGGCGGCGCCGCTCATTCGGTCAGCACCACGGCCGAGGTGGCGCGCCAACCAAGGTAAACCTCGTCATCCCAATCCACCTCCCGCTCCGCGGAGTGGCGGGTATTGGCGGCACTGACCTTTATCAGAGCACCGTTTTCCAACTCGACGCGATAGACCGAAACGCTTCCGAGGTAGCCAAGGTCACGAACCTTGCCCCGCACGCTGTTCGGTAGATCGAGTGGATCGCGGGAAATCACGATCTTTTCAGGTCTGACCGCCACAGAAACATCGCTGCCGATGGCCAGTTGCCGGGTGGACCTGACATGAAGGTCCCGCCCCAGATCCGGCACAGTTACCGTCAGTTCCCCCTCCTCCGACCGCGCGACCTTCCCATCGAAGAAGTTGATCGAGCCGATGAAGTTCGCGGTGAAGCGCGACTTGGGATACTCGTAGATTTCGGTGGGCGTACCAACCTGGGCGATCTGACCGCGGTCCATGACGGCAATACGGGTGGAAAGAGACATCGCCTCTTCCTGGTCATGGGTAACCACGATGAAGGTGATGCCCACCTCCTCCTGAATGTTCATGAGCTCGAACTGGGTGTGCTCGCGCAGTTTCTTGTCAAGCGCCGCAAGAGGTTCGTCCAGCAGCAGAAGCTTAGGGCGCTTCACGAGGCACCGGGCCAGAGCCACACGCTGTCTCTGCCCCCCGGAAAGCTGGTGCGGCCGGCGTTTGGCCAGGGGTCCCAGCTGCACCAATTCCAACGCCTCAGCGACCCGGCGCCGGATCTCGACGCGCGCAACGCCGTCTTGCTTCAGCCCAAAAGCAACGTTGCTTTCCACACTCATGTGGGGAAAGAGCGCGTAGGACTGGAACATCATGTTGATGGGCCGCTCATAGGGCGGTGCTTCGGTAATGTCCGCGCCGTCAAGGTAGATCCGGCCCGCAGTCGGCTGTTCGAAGCCGGCGAGCATGCGCAGGAGGGTCGTCTTCCCGCAGCCTGAGCCTCCCAGCAGGCAAAAAAGCTCCTTTCGGTAGATGTCGAGCGAGACGCCATCCACCGCTGCAAAGTCGCCGAAGCGCTTTACCACTCCTTCCAGACGGAGAAAGGGCACCTCGTCCGGCTTTCTCCATTTGGTCATACTGGTGCTGGTTCGAGGCGCTGCTGTGGCGGTGCTGTTCAAAAGCTTCTCCCGCAACAACTGAGTGTAAGGGCCGCTTGGAGCCGCATCTGCCGGCTCGACATAGGCCTCGTTGAGGCAGCAGCGTCACGGGAACGACAGTTTTTTCACCGTCGTTCCCGTGCCCGCCAAGCCTTTTTATGAGGCCAGTCCTAGTGGCCGGTACGAACCCGCGTCCAGGCGCGGGTGCGTAGCCGTTCATGACGGGGAGAGATGATCTCGGCGGAGTACATCTGGGCCATCACCTCTTCATTAGGGAAAACGGCAGGGTCCTCCGCGATTTCCGGATCCACGAACTCCAGGGACTCCGGCACCGCATTGGCATAGACCACGTAGTTGGTAATCTCAGCGATTACCTCCGGCTCAAGCAGGTAGTTGATGAAAGCGTGGGCCGCGTCGGGGTTTGGAGCATCCGCTGGAATGGCGAGCATGTCATACCAAAGGATGGTGCCCTCTTTCGGGATCGTATAGGCAATTTCCACGCCCTGCCCCGCCTCCTCCGCACGATCCCGCGCCTGGAACACATCTCCCGACCAGCCATAGGCCAGGCAAATTTCGCCATTGGCCAGGTCGTTGATGTACTGCGAAGAATGGAAGTAGCGGATATGAGGCCTCAGCTCCATCATGCGCTCTTCAGCCGCTGCCAGGGCGTCAGGATCCTCGTCGTAGGGTTCATAGCCCAGGTAATGCAGAAGAACCGGGAACACTTCGGAAGCCTCATCCAAAAAAGCGACGCCGCAGTCGGCGAGCTTCTCCAGGATTTCCGGCTCGAACAGCATCGCGTAGGAATCGACCGGCGCATCAGGAATGCGTTCTTCCACTGCCTTCACATTGTAGCCGAAGCCATTGGTACCCCACATGTAAATGGCAGCATGCTCGTTGCCTGGATCGGCTCGCTCCCCGACCGGCTTGAGAAGATCCGGATCCTGCTTGTCCCAGTTCGGAATTTTGCTGCGGTCGAGCGGCATGTAGACGCCTGCTTCGATCTGACGCGCCAGATAGGGGACTGCCGTGGGAACGACGACGTCGTACCCGGAGCTTCCGGCGAGCAGCTTCGCTTCAACCACGGAATTGCTGTCATAGACGTCGTAGTTGACCCGGATGCCGGTCTGCTCTTCAAAATTCGCGATGGTGTCTTCAGCGATGTAGTCGGACCAGTTGTAGACGTTCAGCGTTTCCTGGGCTGCAACCATCTGGCTGGTCGCCAGAAGAGCGATGGCGGCTGCCCCTGCGCTCAGAGCCGCTTGTTTGGACCTGGTCCACTGCACCGGCCGGCAGCCGGCAACCTTGTACTTCTTGGTCATGATAGCTCCCGCTCAGCCTTCCCGTTACGAGCTGTTGGATGGGTCCGCCTCGCGCGGCGGCCCATCTCTACTCACGGGCGCATTTCACCTTGCATTGCGATGCGACGCAAGTGTTCAACGAAGCGCTTCCAGAACGAGGATGCGTCTCTCCAGCGCATGATAGGAAGGATCTTCCGCCGCCCCTACATCGAGGAGAATGACACTGTGCGGCAAGCCTTCCTCAGCGAGAGCCTCGGCCACTGCCGCAGCGCGCTGTTCCGCCAGACGACGATTGTAATCGTCATCCCCCTGGCGGTCCGCCTGCGCAATGATGCAGAGCTTCAGGTTGTGGGATCCCAGAAACTGTGGGACCAGGCGCTTGAGGCGGTCCCGTTCACGGGGCTGCAAATCGGCGGAATCAGCAGGAAAGGCAACGGCCACCGGTGGATGCTGCGGCTGTTCCAGCGCTTCGTCACATATATCCCCAGCTTGGGCCACGGCCAGCGAACTCATCGCTAGCGTCAGACCCACAACCGATAAAAGCATGCTTTGCATTGAAACTTCAGTTTCGCTTTCGCTCTTTCAAACCGGCCGAAGGAGCTTTAGGCAAACATTCCTTTGAGGCAAGCTTGAGGCAGAGGCTGCGGGAGAACCGTCCCTTGACCCTGCACCCCCGCTGGGCCACCCCTGCACTGCCAAGAACTTTCCGGCCCTTCAGAAGCTTTGGGCAGAGAAATCGCCCATTTGCAACAGGATAATACGCGCTTTTTCGAAATTGGTTCATCCGGAGCACGCGATGGGAAGCCATCCTTTCAAGCTGATACTTTTTGATTTCGACGGCACCCTCGTAGACAGCCAGGCCAATATCCATCGCTGCATGGCTGAAGCCTTCGAGGCGCAGGGACTGGCCCCGCCCGCGCTGCCCGAAGTTCGGCGGATCGTGGGCCTGTCTCTGGAGTTGGCGATCGCACGCCTTCTTGTGGAGGAAGAGCTGCACCACGTAGAAGCGCTGGCAGCTCATTACCGCCAGGCCTTCTTTTCCCTCCGGCAGAGGCATGACTATCACGAGGAGCTGTTTCCAGGCGCCTTGGAGGCACTGGAGGCTCTCGACCGCCCGGAAGTGTGCCTGGGCATCGCCACTGGCAAGAACCTGCGCGGCCTCCGTGCCGCCCTGGAACGCCACGGGCTGGAGAAGCGCTTCGTCACCCTGCAGACACCGGACCACTCCCCAAGCAAGCCTCATCCAGGCATGGTACGGCGGGCGCTGGCAGAGATCGGATGCGACCCTAGGGAAGCGGTTCTGATCGGTGACACCAGCTATGACATTGAAATGGCCCGCAACGCAGGGATCTCGTCCCTCGGGGTCGCTTGGGGGTATCATACCCCAGAAGAGCTACGCGCAGCAGGCGCTGGCGGTTTGGTGGAACACTTTACGGCCTTGCCGGGCGCTCTGGCGGGCCTGCTTGAGGGGGCGGCATGAGGCTGGGCTGGTTAAAGTGGATTGTTCTTCTGCTCGTGGGCATTCCGGCTGCGCTGGTTGTGGCCGGCTACATCATTCTAACGACCTGGGACTTCGATGAACTGCGCCAGCTTGCCCAGGAGCAGGCGCGCAAGATCACGGGGCGCGACCTGCGGATCGAAGGACCGATCGACATCGCCTTCTCATTGACGCCGGCAATTACGCTGCAGGACATCCGCTTCGAAAACATGCCTGGCGGCAGCGCTGAGGAGATGGCACAGATCGACCGCCTCGAGGTGCAGGTCGCCCTCTTGCCGCTGTTGCAGCGGCAGATCGAGATCAAGCAATTCCTGCTCCAGGATGCCGAAATCCTGCTGGAAACCAATTCCGAGGGGCAGGCGAACTGGATCTTCGCGTCGCGCGACGAACCAGCCGAACCCGAGCAACAGGTAGAGGAAGCGGCGCAGACCCAGGAACGGGTGCAACAACAGTTGCCTCGCCTGGAGAACGTCACCATCGAAGATTCGCGCCTGATCTGGCGAAACGGGGTTACTGGCCAGGAGTTTGCCGTCAACCTGGCCAATGCCCGCCTCGCAGAACGTGATGATCGCTTGGAGGTCGAAGCAAGCGGCGCCTATCAAGAGGTGGATTTCGCTGCCGAAGGGACAGTGGGAACGCCGCAAGAGCTTCTGGCGGGAGGTAGCTTCCCGATGGATCTGACAGGTCATCTGGCCACGACGCGCTACAGCCTTAGTGGCGCGCTTTCCGGTCTCCCGGAACAGCTGGGCGCAGATGTCCAGGTTTCTCTGGAGGGAGACGACCTGCCCGCCTTCTCCCGCCTGGCTGGCCAGGACCTTCCCGATATCGGGACCTATGCGCTGGAGGGGCGCGTTACCTATGACGGCGAAACGGCAACCTTCCAGCAAGTCGAAGCAAGAGTAGGAGAGTCTCTCCTTGCAGTTACAGGAGAGGCACGGTCCCTAACCAGCGGCGCGCCCGTGGTGGAGACTTCCTTGGCCGGCGAAGGGCCCGCCCTGGAGCAGCTCGCTGCTTTGGCGGGCGTCGACCTCCACCCCCTGGGAGCCTGGCGCCTAGAGGGCCAGGTGGATGCAACAAGCGATCGCATTGCTATCGACGACCTATCCCTGCACCTCGGCGAGATGGGGCTGCAAGGAGCGATTGAGCTGGCCTTGGGCGGTGCACGACCTGCGTTGAAGGGCCAGCTTGCGTCGCAAGGCCTGGATCTCACCGCACTTCTACCCGAGGATCAGGAAAGCCCTCAGGATAGCGGCAGCGGAGGTGGCGAAGATTCGCCCTTTGTGATCCCCGACACCCCCCTCCCCCTCGAAGCCTTGCAGGCAGCCGATGCGGACCTTGAACTGAAAGTGGACCGCTTGCGCCTGCCCAACGAATTGGAATTCGAGAACATCGATCTCGCCGTGCGGCTGTCCGCTGGCGATCTGACGTTGCAGCCCCGGACCTTCGGTTTCTACGATGGGGATCTTGCGGGTACGATCCGGATCGATACCTCCCAACAGCCGGCCGCGCTCAGCACTGACCTGCAGCTCCAGGGGCTGGATATCGGGCGGCTGATGCGCGAGCGCGAGATCACCGACGCAATGCGCGGCCTGCTTCACGCCAAACTGGCCGTCAACGGTCGCGGTAACAGTCCCCGGGCTATCGCTTCCACGCTGAACGGTCGGAGCGAGCTCGAGGTGGGTGAAGGCACGATTTCAAACCGCCTGCTCGCCGTGATCGGTAGTGGGCTGGACGAGATCATGAATCCGTTGTTTGGCGGTCAGGATACGACTCAGCTCAACTGTGTCCTCAGTCAGGTGGATTTCCAGGACGGGATCGCAATCAATCGCGCCGCGGTGATCGATACAAACACCTTCTCGATCGTCGGCAGCGGGCGCGTGAATCTGCAGAGCGAAAACCTCGATCTCCATTTCGATACCTCGTCCCGCGTGCCCGCCCTGGTCAGCCTGGCGATCCCCTTCAATGTCCGCGGCACCTTGAAGAACCCGCAGTTCGCGCCAGATCCCCTCGGAACTGCGCAACGAGCAGCCGAGCTCGCTGGCATCGAAATCTCCCCCCCGGAAGCACTCGCCGCTCTGATGGGCATGAGCGAGGAGCGGGCCGCAAGTGAGGAAAACCCCTGCGCTGTGGTCGTTGACGCCGACATTTCCACTCCGACCGAGCCGGCGCAGCCGTCCGACCCGCGCCAGCAACTCGAGGACCTGGGGCGTGGCCTGCTGGAGCGCGGCCTGTCAGGAGACGGCGATGAGGAAGACAGCAATCCAGCAGACGAGATTGGCCGCCGGCTGCGCGGCCTGTTTGGGAACTAAACGCGATGGTACTGCGTGACGCAAAGCGCTTCTACAAGCGCGCGGAGGCAGTTGAAGCGCCTGGGGGCTGGCAGATCCTGCTCGATGGCCGTTCCATCCGCACCCCGGCAAAAACTGCCTTCTATCTCCCGAGTGGATCTCTCGCCGCCGCTATCGCAGAGGAATGGGAGGAACAAGAGGAGCGGCTGGACGCCTCCAGCATGCAACTCACCTCGCTTGCGTTCAGCGCCGTGGACCTCGTCATGCCGAAGCGGCAGGAGGTTGTCGAAGAGTTGACTGATTTCGGCGGCACCGATCTGCTCTGCTACCGCGCAAGCCATCCCGCTGCCTTGGTGCAGCGCCAACGCGATACCTGGCAGCCGCTTCTGGACTGGGCGTCTCTGTCTCTCGACGCCCCGCTGGGAATCACGGAAGGCATTGCTGCCGTCGAGCAGCCTCAGGCTTCGCTGCTCGCTCTGCGCCGCGCGGTGGAGGGGCACGAAAACTTCTCGCTCACGGCACTGGCCTTGGCCGTTCGCACAAGCGGATCCCTGATCATCGGCCTGGCCATGAGCCACGGACGCTTGAACGCGGCCGCAGCCTTCGACGCCGCCGAGCTGGACCAGACCTATGAGCTCGAGGTCTGGGGCCAGGATGCCGAGGCCAATGCCCGTCGCCAGCATCTCCTCGACGAACTCGCCATTTCCGAACGCTTTTTCGAGCTGCTTAGGGAAGGGTGAAGGCCTACAAGGGATCCTCCAAATGCAAAAAGCGATCCGCTGCTTGCTGCTGCGGATCGCTTTTTTTTTAGCGTGGACTTCCGCCCAGACTGCCTCGCCCGATCCGAACCCGAGGGTTCAGATCGATCGCGAGACGGTCCTGACCGGTTAACGAGGAGCCATGACCATGGTCATCTGGCGACCTTCCATCCTGGGGAACTGCTCGACCTTGGCCGCCTCCCCCACCTCTTCACGCACCCGATTCAACAAGGCGAGACCCAGTTCCTGGTGCGCCATCTCACGACCACGGAAGCGCATGGTGACCTTCACCTTGTCACCCTCGCTCAGGAACTTGGACACCGAACGCATCTTGACCTCATAGTCATGCGCGTTGATGTTCGGGCGCATCTTTATTTCTTTGACTTCGATGATCTTCTGCTTCTTGCGGGCCTCGTTGGCCCGCTTCTGCTGCTCGTACTTGTACTTGCCGTAATCCATGATCTTGCAGACCGGTGGGTCTGCCATTGGCGAGATTTCGACAAGATCAAGGCCAACATCTTCGGCGCGCAGAAGGGCGTCGCGGGTCGCGACAACGCCGACATTATCTCCGTTCTCATCGATCAGCCGCACGTTTGGAATGCGGATCTGGTCGTTGACGCGTGGCCCATCACGGGAGGGCGCAGCGTCCATGGGTGGTCGGGCTATGGAAGCATCTCCTTTGTTGTCTGACTATACCTACTGCAACGCCCCCTGGGACCAGACCGCAGGCGGCACCACTCAAGCGTGACCGCGCTACGACTTTGCCCGCAAGTCGGGCGCTGCAGCTTCCGACTCTAGTGTAGTGAGCGCTTGCTCGAGTGCAAGGGTCTCTTGACCTTTATCTCCAAGCCGGCGCAGCGTTACCGTCCGCTGCTCAGCCTCACGGCCGCCTACTACCGCAATGACAGGTACTTTGGCTAGTGAATGCTCGCGTACCTTGAGATTTATCTTCTCATTCCGCAGGTCCGTCTCTACGCGTAGACCTTTGGCGGCCAAGGCTTCGGCGACTTCCCGGGCGTAGCTGTCCGTGTCGTTGGTGATCGGGGCCACCACAACCTGTAGCGGCGCCAGCCATAGCGGAAAACGTCCGGCGAAGTTCTCCACCAGGATCGCGAGAAACCGTTCGAACGACCCCAGGATGGCGCGGTGCAGCATCACCGGCCGGCGCTTGCTTCCATCTTCCGCCACATAGCTGGCGTTCAGCCGCTCCGGCATGACGAAGTCCACCTGCAGGGTGCCGCACTGCCAGTCGCGCCCGATCGCATCCTGCAGCACGAATTCCAGTTTGGGGCCATAGAAGGCGCCCTCGCCGGAGTTCAGCGTGTAGGAAAGGCCGGCCGCCTCAGTCGCTTCCGTCAGCGCCCTTTCCGCCCGATCCCAGATCTCGTCGGAGCCTGCGCGCTTCTCCGGCCGGTCGGAGAACTTCACTTTCACGTCGGTAAAGCCGAAGTCTTCATAGACCGAAAGAAGCAGGTCGCAGAAGCGCTTTGTTTCCGAAACGATCTGGTCTTCGGTGCAGAAGATGTGGGCGTCGTCCTGGACGAAGGCGCGGACGCGCATCAAGCCGTGCAGCGCGCCCGAGGGCTCATTGCGGTGGCAGGAGCCGAACTCCGCCATGCGCAGCGGAAGATCGCGATAGGAGGTGATGCCCTGCTTGAAGATCTGCACGTGTCCGGGGCAATTCATCGGCTTCACCGCCAATATGCGGTCCTCACTTTCGGCGATGAACATGTGCTCGCGGAACTTCTCCCAGTGCCCCGAAGCCTCCCATAGTGAGCGGTCGATGAGCTGTGGTGTCTTTACCTCCACATACCCCCCCGCCTCCAGGCGCCGGCGCATATAGGCTTCGACCGTTCGATAGAGGGTCCAGCCGCGGGGGTGCCAGAAAACGCTGCCGACCGCCTCTTCCTGGAGATGGAAGAGATCCATCTCTCGGCCGAGCCGGCGGTGGTCGCGTTTGGCCGCCTCCTCCATCATGGTCAGGTGGGCCTTGAGACGCTTTTCGTCCTCCCAGGCCGTGCCGTAGACGCGCTGGAGCTGTTGGTTCTTTGCGTCACCGCGCCAGTAGGCCCCGGAGATGCGCAGCAGCTTGAAGGCATGCCCCAACTTCTTCGTGGAGGGCAGGTGTGGTCCGCGGCAGAGATCCAGCCACTCACCCTGGCGGTAAATGGTGATCTCCTCATCCTCCGGGAGGGTTGCGATGTGCTCCGCCTTGTACTTTTCCCCGATCTCGTTGAAGAAGCGGATGGCCTCCTGGCGGTCCCATACCTCCCGCGTGATCTCCTCGTCCCGGTCGACGATCTCGTGCATCCGCTGCTCGATCTTCTCCAGGTCTTCGGGCGTGAAGGGTTCATCGCGCGCAAAGTCGTAGTAGAAGCCGTCAGCGGTTGCCGGACCGAAGGTCACCTGAACGTCCGGATAGATTTCCTTGGCCGCTTCGGCGAGAATGTGCGCGGCATCGTGGCGAATCAGCTCCAGCGCGTCCTCATGGGTGCGGGTGACTATTTCGAGGGCCGCATCCTTCTCGATCGGACGCGTCAGATCCCACAGCTCGCCGTTGACCTTAACTGCCAATGCCGCCTTCGCGAGGCCGGGGCCAATCGACTCAGCAACCTGCTGGCCCGTCACCGGGCCGTCAAACCTCTTGACGGACCCATCCGGCAAGGTAATCGCAACCATAGGACAAATCTTTCCTGATTGTAGGAGCACTTCCGGGAAGCTGGGATCAAAGGAGCCCAAAGCAGGGGTGTCAAGCAAGGGAAATGATGATAGCCGGGATGGAGCCCTGCCTCGGAAGAAGGTTTCCCCCTCACCCTGGTCTCCTTAGATTGGAGCCTTGAGAGTGAGGGGCTAAACATGATGACAGCTAAGCAGAGTCTCGAGCGCCGGATCGATCAGGCGCGAGGTACGGCCGCCGCGGATCTTGTGCTCAAGGGCGGGCGCTATCTCGATGTGGCGCTGGGCACTCTGAAGCTAGGCGACGTGGCCATCTGCGGTGACACGATCGTCGGCCTCGGCTTCGATTACCGCGGCCAAAGGGAGATCGACGCCCGCGGCAAGGTGATCGTCCCCGGCTTCATCGACACCCATGTCCATGTGGAAAGCTCCATGGTCACACCGGTCGAGTTCGGCCGCTGCGTCCTGCCCCGGGGCACGACCACCGCCATCTGCGATCCGCACGAGATCAGCAACGTGCTGGGCGCGGCCGGCCTGGACTATTTCCTCGAAGTCTCGGGCCGCATTCCCCTCGACCTCTTCGTCCAGCTTTCCAGCTGCGTGCCCGCCACCCATCTGGAGACCAGCGGCGGCAGCCTGAGCGCGCAGGAGCTGGCCGAGCGACGCGAGCATCCGCGCAGCCTCGGCCTCGCCGAAATGATGAACTTCCCCGGCCTGCTGGCCAAGGATCCGGAGGTGCTGGAGAAGCTGGCCGCCTTCGAGGGCCGCCACATCGATGGCCACGCTCCGCTTATCTCGGGGCGCGACCTCTGCGCCTATGCGGCCTGCGGCATCCGCAACTGCCATGAAAGCAGCAGCCTTCCGGAAGCGGAGGAAAAGCTCTCCCTGGGCCTCCAGGTCCTGTTGCGCGAGGGCAGCGTCGCCAAGAACCTGGACAGCCTTGTCCCGCTGCTGACCGAGCGAACCTGGCCCTTCCTCGCCTTCTGCACCGACGACCGCAACCCGCTGGACATCGCGCGCGAGGGGCATCTGGACTACCTGATCCGCCGCGCCATCGCCAAGGGTGCGCCGCTGCTGGACGTCTACCGCTGCGCCTCCTGGGCCGCGGCGCGCCACTTCGGCTTGATGGATCGGGGCATGGTGGCGCCGGGGCAGCGGGCCGACCTGGTAGTGCTCGACGATCTGGAAAGCTGTGCCGTCGCCCAGGTCGTCTCGGCCGGGCGGCCGGTGGACGAGGAGCTGCTTGCAATGGACCCGGGTGTGGCGCCGGTCGGCTATGGCTCCATGAAGCTTCATCCGGTAGCGCCGGAAGTCTTCGAGGTTCCGGCCTCCGCCCCCTTCCCTATCATTGCCATCCAGCCGCACTCCCTGGTCACCAACCGCCTGGACCTGCCGCTACCGGC
Organism: Rhodospirillaceae bacterium; assembly: GCA_029265995.1. GTDB lineage: Bacteria > Pseudomonadota > Alphaproteobacteria > Kiloniellales > DSM-21159 > Aquibaculum. The sequence goes on from JAJUFM010000046.1 coordinate 19,982, forward strand.
GCGCAACGGCTACCGCCAGCCGGATCCCGAACAAGACGTGCTGCGGGTGGCGGTGGTGGAGCGGCACCACTACACGGGCAATGTCGGGCGCGGCTTTGTGAAGGGCTTCGGCTTCCGCGAAGGCGCTCTGGCGGCGAGCGTCGGCCACGACAGCCACAACGTGACCGTGGTGGGCGCCGAAACCAGCGACATGGCGGCCGCCGTGAACCGCCTGCTCGAACTCGGGGGCGGCTTCGTTGCCGTGCGAGACGGCAATGTCTTGGCCGAACTGCCACTGCCGGTGGCCGGCCTGATGTCCGACCGCCCCTTCGGGGAGGTGGCCGAGATGCTAAAGCCCTTGCACCGTGCCACCGGCGCCATGGGCTGCAGCCTCGCCGATCCCTTCATCCAGATGGCTTTCCTGGCCCTGCCGGTCATCCCCCATCTCAAGATCACCGACCGCGGTCTGGTGGACGTCGACCGCTTCGAGCTGATTGCCGCCTGACCGTTTGCGAGGAGATTCCCCATGAGTGACCCCATAGGCGAAAGCCCACAGTATCTCGAGCGCGGCGACGGCCACCGCCTCGCCTACCACCGCACGGCGGGCAGGAGCCCGGGGGTCGTCTTCCTCGGCGGCTTCCGGTCCGACATGACCGGCACCAAGGCCCTCACGCTCGAAGCCTGGGCGCGTCAGCGCGGGCAGGCCTTCCTGCGCTTCGACTACCTGGGCCACGGCCAGTCCTCCGGCGACTTCGAGGAGGGCACCATCGGCCGCTGGGCCGAAGACGCCATCGCCGCCCTCGATCAATTGACGGAAGGGCCACAGATCCTGGTCGGCTCCTCAATGGGCGGCTGGCTCATGCTGCTCGCGGCCAGGGCCCGGCCGGAGCGGGTCGTGGGGCTGATCGGCCTCGCCCCCGCCCCGGACTTTACCGAAGATCTCTTGTGGGCCGACTTTACGCAGGAGCAGCGCGACCAGATCCTGACCGACGATCGCCTCTCCCTCCCCTCGGAATACGACGAGGAGCCGACCATCATTACCCGCGCCCTGATCGAGGACGGCCGCAACCACCTGCTCCTCGACAAGCCGCTGCCCCTCACCTGCCCCTTACGCATCCTACAAGGCCGCCAAGACCCCGACGTCCCGTGGCAGCACGCGCTCAGACTGGAAGAGGCCTATGAGGGCGACGACGTGCAGATCATCCTGATCAAGGACGGCGACCACCGGCTGTCGCGGGAACAGGACCTGAAGCTACTGACAGCGCAGCTGGACCGGCTGTTGCAAGAGATCGGCGGTTAACCGCCGTCTAAGCGCGTGTTGTCCCAAGGCACGTCATCCTGAACGCAGTGAAGGATCTGGAGCCGTTGGAGCTCCAAGCTTCGAGGTTCCTCGCTAGCGCTCAGAACGACGGTGGGGAGGCACTCTTGGCACGCAAGGCCTGCAGCCCCTTACGATAGCTTGGATACTTGAGTTGTACCCCCAACTCCTCCTTGATGCGCTGGTTCGCAACTCGGCGGTTGTCGGCGTAGAAGCTGCGGGCCAGGGGGCTGAGCTCGGCTTCCTCGAAGGGGATGGCGGGGGGCGGCTCCTGGCCGAGAAGCCGGGCCGCATAGGCGATGACCTCCGCGGGGTCGGCAGGCTCGTCGTCGGCGAGGTTGTAGATCGCGCCGGGCCGGGGCCGGGCCATGGAGGCCTGCAGGACGGTGACGATGTCCTCCAGGTGGATACGGCAGAAGACCTGGCCCGGCTTCACGATGCGCCGGGCACGCCCGGCGCGCAGCGCTTCCAGCGGGTTGCGGCCAGGGCCATAGATGCCGGCAAGACGAAAGACCTGGACACTCGGGCCGCCCGCCTCACGCTGCAGCGCACGCCAGGCTTGCTCCGCAGCCAGACGCCTTCGGCTGCGCGCGCTGCTCGGTGCCGGGGGCGTATCCTCGTCCACCCAGCCGCTGCCGTGGTCGCCATAGACGCCCGTGGTCGAGAGGTAGCCGATCCAGGAGAGCCGCGGCGCCGCGCCGATCGCCTCTCCATAGAGCCGCAGGATGGGGTCGCCCTCGGCATCGGGCGGAACGCTGCTGAGCAGGTGCGTCGCTTCTGCCAGGGCCTCGATCACGGCGCGCGAGGCCGCTTCCTCCTCGATCG
>JAJUFM010000201.1 GCA_029265995.1 Rhodospirillaceae bacterium
GTCTCACCAGGGCGTGTCGCCATCCGGTTCCACGAAGCGCCCGGAAACTGCATCCTCGCCCAGCAGCGCATAGGTGACCGGCAATCGTGCACCCTCCTCAGGCGTCATGAAGCCTTGCTGTCCCGTGAGGTCGGTTTTGACATAGCCGGGGCACACCGAGTTGACGACAATGGGTGTGTCAGCCAATTCGGCGGCCAGCTGCACCGTCAACATGTTGAGCGCCGCTTTGGAGGCGTTGTAGCCGATCAGTCGCGCCGAATAATAGGGCGAGGAGGGATCGCCGTTGATCGCCAGCGATCCCAGCGTGGTAGCAAGATTGACGATGCGGCCGGCCCGGGACTTGCGCAGCAGGGGCAGCATCGCCTGGGTTACCGCCAGAGTGCAGATGAAGTTCGTCTCCATGATCCGGCGCGCCGCCGTCGTCGCAGCCGTCGTCGGCGGACCATCGGCAGCGTCGACGATGCCGGCATTGTTGACCAGAATGTCCAGCCGTCCGTGGTCGGCGGCGATCCGTTCTGCGGCAGCGGTGATGGTCGCTTCATCGTTGAGGTCGATTTCGATGCTTTCGGCGGACAGGCTGCGAGATGTCAGCTCGGCTGCAGCTTCCATGCCGCGTTCCGGATCGCGAGCGCCGATGATCACGGTGACGCCGGCTTCTGCCAGCTGCCGGGCAATTTCGCGGCCAATGCCTTTGTTGGCCCCGGTAACGAGGGCGATGCGGGTGTCTGCCATGACACATCCTTCCAAAGCTTGGTATGAGGCTGCCGGCAATATATGAAGGATTCTTCGCTTTGAGGATTCGCTTATGGCTGCGACGCCACCCCGCCACCTAAGCCCCCGGAAAAAGCCGCGTCAGGCGCGTGCAACCTTAACCCTAGAGGCCATATTTGAGGCAACCATTCAGGTTTTGCTGGCGGAGGGACTCCATCGGCTGACCACCACGCGCGTCGCCGAGCGTGCCGGGGTTTCCGTTGGTACAATGTACCAGTACTTCCCGCACAAGCAGGCGCTGCTTTATGCTCTAAACGAGCGCTACCTCGATACCGTGGCCGAAAGGGTGGAGAAGGCTTGCATCGAACATCATGGCGCTTCCACCGCCGAGATGGTTGAAGCGCTCGTTAACGCGTATTGGGAGGCGAAAACCGAGCGGGCCGATATCACCCGCGCCCTCTACCGATCGGTAGTTGAGTTGGACAACGAGGCACTGATCGAGGCCTTCAGCCAACGCGTGGATGCCGCGACAAGCGCCATGCTCGTCAGTGCCTCGGACGCGGTCGGCGGCGATCGCCGTCTTTGCAATACAACCTTGCTGGCTGTGATCTTCGGAACCGTGCGCAACGTGTTTGAGCGGAATCTGCCGGCCGCGGTTCAGGCCGACATTCGCTGCCAATTAGTGAGAATGTGCGTTTCCTACCTGGCGGCGGCGAGGCTTTCGGATGGTTGAGCGGTTCGCATGACGGTTGCGCCGGATGACGGCATCAAACAGGTCTTGCCTCGCAAGGCCCTTGGAAGGGGAGCGGATGGAGATGGCCAAGAGCGCGGTTCAGTATTTCGGGCGCGAGCAGGCCGCAACCTACGACAAGAAGACGGAAGAACTTGCCGCCATCAAGGATGCACTGCATCTGGCCGCGCAAGTCTCCTTCCTGGACCTGCCCTATGACAGCAGAATATTGTGCGTGGGTGCCGGAACGGGCGCGGAAGTTCTGGCCCTGGCGGAGAAGAACCCGGGCTGGCGTTTCACCGCGCTGGATCCTTCCGAGGCCATGCTGGAGGTCTGCAGGGACAAGCTGAGCCGGAAGGGCCTGCTGGATCGCTGCGATTTTCATCACGGCTACATCGAATCGCTTCCACCCGAAAGACGCTATCACGCGGCGACCTCGATCCTGGTTTCGCAGTTCCTGACCGAGCGGGCGGAGAGGATCGCGTTTTTCCGCCAGATCGCTGGTCATCTGACGGACGGGGGCCATTTGCTCACTGCGGACCTGGCGCGGCCCCAGGAGGATCGCCGCAGCCAGGCGCTGATGGACTTTTGGGTGAAGATGCAGAGGTACAGCGGCTTGAGCGAAGCCCAGGCGAGGGAATCGACCTCGCGCTGGGGCGAGGACCTGGACTTCGCCACGCCGAGGGAGATCGAGGAGATCTTGAAAGACGGCGGCTTTCCTGCGCCGGTCCA
>JAJUFM010000040.1 GCA_029265995.1 Rhodospirillaceae bacterium
CACCGACGTGCCGAAGATCGTCGACTGGTACATGGACGGCAAGCTCAACATCGACGACCTGATCACCCACACCATGCCCCTGGAGCGCATCAACGAAGCCTTCGACCTCATGCACGAAGGCAAGTCCATCCGCTCCGTCGTCGTCTACTGATTCTTCTCTTCGCCAATTTAGGATAGAGAGGCCGGTGCTTGCGTGCGCCGGCCTCTCTTGCTTTCGGCGACTTGCCTTGTGGAGAGCCGGGGAGGAGGATGCCGCATCGAACGACTGGGGGACCGATGAAACAGGATATTGCGACCATGATCCGGGCAAAGCTTCCCAAGATCGCCTGGGGAAGCGGGCTCTACCTGCATGATACCGATGGGAAGGTATATCTAGACGGCTCCGGCGGGCCGGCCGTCTACTGCATCGGGCACGGCAATCAGGAAGTGAACGAGGCGATCAAGGCGCAGCTCGATCGTGTCGCCCACGGCTATCGCTACAGCTTTACCAGCGACCCGCTGGAAGAATTGACGGAGATTATCACCCGGCGCTGTGCCGAAGGGGGAGGGGAGGGGCTGGACCGCATGGTCTTCGTCTCCGGTGGCTCGGAGGCTGTGGAATCTTGCCTGAAGATCGCCCTGCAGTATCAGAGCGCCCGTGGTGAACAGGGGCGTCGGAAGATCATCGCCCGCCAGCGCTCCTGGCACGGCAATACCCTCGGCGCGCTCTCCTGCTCGGGCTTTGCCGAAAGACGCGAGCCCTTCGAAGGCGCACTCCTGGATGTGCCGCTGCTGTCACCGGTCAACACCTACCGCCCGCCGGTTGGCGTTCCCGCGAATGATGTGGCCCAATGGTGCGCGGACGAACTGGAACGGGAAATCCTGAAGCTGGGACCGCATCGCGTCGCTGCCTTCATCTTCGAGCCCGTGGTCGGGGCGGCTGGCGGCTGCGTGCCGGCACCGCCGGGCTATGCGGCGCGCGTGCGCGAGATCTGCGACCGCTATGGCGTGGTGATGATTGCGGACGAGGTCATGTGCGGCAGTGGCCGCTGCGGCACCTGGCGTGCCCTCCAGCATGATGGTGTGGTGCCGGATGTCATGTCTGTCGCCAAAGGGTTGGCGGCTGGGTATATGCCACTCGGCGCCGCGATCTATCACCGCCGCATCGGGGAGGTGATTGAGGATCGCTATGGTGCCGTCTCCACCGGTCATACCTTTACTGGGCATACAGCTGCTTGCGCAGCCGGCGTGGCGGTACAGCGGATCGTTCAGCGGGAGAAGCTGGTGGAGAAGGTGGCTGCCGAAGGGCCACTGCTCCGTGAACTGCTGGTCCAGGCGATGGAGGGAATAGCGGAAGCCGGCGATATTCGCGGCCGCGGTTTCTTCCAGGCGGTCGAACTGGTCAAAGACCCGGAAACCCGAGAGCCTTTCCCGGCCGATCTGCAGGTCCATCTGAGAGTTCGGCAGGCGGCGCTGGCGCGCGGCTTGATCTGCTATCCGGTCAACGGGAACGTCGACGGCAAGTGCGGGGATCACGTGATCCTGGCGCCGCCCTACAACGTGACCCGCGCCGAGTTGGAAGACATTGCCGGGCGGCTTGGCGAAGCCGTACGTGCAGTTATTGTAGAGGTGCGAAAAGCCGGCCCCTCACACTCGTGACGGACCGGCTCTTCGGAGCCTCGGCATCTTCAGGTGTGAAGACGGGCGTTAGATCGTGCGCCAGGTGCCATCCGGCTGGCGGCACGCTGTGCCGACCGCCTGCTCAGTGCGGCCACCGACAACGATGGTCTGCTGAAACTCCCGGCAATAGGCGCCATTCTGGTGGTAGCCGTCGCGCACTGGGACGACAGTGCCATAGTTACCGCTGTTGGGGTTGTTCCAGTGGATCGGCTGCCCCACTGGTGCGTTGGTAGCCTGGTTCCATGCAGTGTAGGAACGCTGCCGGTCCTGTTCATCCATATAGCGCCCGATTTCGGAGCCGATGGCGAGACCAAGCACGGCGCCGATGCCCGTAGCTGCGGCGCGGGTGGCGGAACTGCTGTTCTTGGCCAGCGCTGCGCCGGCCAGTCCGCCCGCGCCGGCGCCCAGGAGGCCGCCGCCAATCTGTCTGGTGTTGTCCGGCTGGTTCGCGCAGCCCGCAAGAACCAGTCCTGCGCTCATGACCAGGCCGATAAGAAAAGTACGCATGCTTCGTCACTCCATATGACGGCGGAAAAAGTGAATGCTGATGATACGCTACAAAGGTCGGCCGCCATCCCCAAGGAGTTATCCTTCGGCGAAACCGGGACGCTCTCTATAAAAGGGGAAGAGTAGAGGCATGTTCCAGACTGCCTGCCTCAAGGCCAGTCCGTTCCCAAACTCGTCGCTTAGGAAAAGGCTTTGAAGGTGATCAAGGTGAAGGTGTCCTTGATGCCCTTGATGCGCTGGATGGACTCGGTCACGAAGTGCCCGATATCGGCGCCTTCCGGCAGGTAGCACTTGATCAGCAAGTCATACTGACCAGAAGTCGAATAGACCTCGGAGACCTGTTCGACCGTCTGAACGAGTTCGTCAGCGACCTGGTAGGCCTCGCCGAGCTCGCATTTGATTTGGACAAAGATCGCTTGCATGGACACCATGATAGCCGCTGAACCGGATCACGTTCAATCCGTACAACCTCAAAGGTATAGAGCAGACTCACGCACCAAATCGGATCACTTCGTGAACCTGATTTGGTGCGATCTGCCCTAGAGCAACCGAATGAAGCGTAATCCGATAGACCTGACAGGTGTCAGGCGGTGGCAGAAAGCGGGACAGGCCGCAGGATAAAGGCCGGCGTATGATCGCCGAAGGGACCCGACGTCGAACCGTTGGCGACTTCCTGCTGTTCTTCCCTTACGGAGACCTTTCGCTGTGGCCTCCGTCGCGGCTTGTCGTCCTGGTTTTTTTCGGGACGCTTGGCATCCTTCTGCGGGGTTAGCGGCACGCTGGGCTTCGCGGTCGCGCTCGCTTTGCTCTTCCGGCTCCGCTGCCGCTTGTCGAGGGAGTAATCCCTGGGATCTGGCGCCGGAACGTCCTCGAGTTGGAGCTCCTCGATCGGGCCACCGATCAACTCAGTAACTCCGGCCAGCGCCTTGGTGTCATCCGGCGTGTAGAGCGTGAAAGCCTTGCCGCTGCGACCCGCCCTGCCGGTCCGACCAATGCGGTGAACATAGTCTTCTGCATGCACGGGCACATCGTAGTTATAGACGTGGCTGACGGCCGGAATATCGAGACCGCGTGCGGCCACGTCGGAACACACGAGGATCCGGAATTCGCTGGCCTTGAAGCGCGCCAGTGTCTCGGTCCGCGCCGACTGGACCATATCGCCGTGGAGCGCCTCTGCGTCGAAACCATGCCGCTGTAGCGAGCGCTGCACGATGGCTACATCGCGCTTGCGATTACAGAACACTAGGGCGCTCTGCGTTTGCTCCGCCTCCGCGCGCAGAAGGCTGCGCAGGGCATGACGCTTCGCCTTGGGCTCTACCTCACAGCGCAAAATGCGCTGGGTGACGGTCTTGGCTGGGCTGGCCGGCGGAGCGACGCTGATCTCCTTCGGATTAAGAAGGAACTTGTCTGCTAGCTTGCGGATCTCCGGCGCCATGGTGGCGGAGAAGAAGAGCGTCTGCCGTATGGTAGGAAGCATCGAAACGATACGCTCGATATCGGGAATGAAGCCCATGTCGAGCATGCGGTCGGCCTCATCGATCACCAGAAGCTTGGTATCAGCCAGCAAAATAAGGCCGCGCTCGAAAAGATCGAGAAGACGGCCTGGCGTTGCGATGAGAACGTCGACACCGCGCTGCAGAATTTGCTGCTGGTCGCGCATGGACTCGCCGCCGATTAACAGTGCCATCGAAAGCTTCGTGTACTTGCCGTACTTCTCGAAGCTTTCGGCAACCTGTGTCGCCAGCTCACGCGTGGGCTCCAGGATCAACGAGCGGGGCATGCGCGCACGCCCCCTTTCGCTGCCGAGGATGTCGATCATCGGAAGGGTGAACCCGGCCGTCTTGCCTGTGCCGGTTTGTGCAACCCCGAGAACATCCCGTCCCATCAGGATGAAGGGAATTGCCCTTTCCTGGATCGGGGTGGGAGTGGTGTAACCAGTTTCCGTGACTGCACGAAGGACTTCGGTGCTAAGCCCGAGCTTTTCGAAACTCATGCGCTCCAGCGCTTTCATGGGAGATGGCCTTAGGTAGCGGTGCTGCAAAGCCTGCTACCGGCTTGCGGTTGAACGTTGTGCCTGGCGGCAGACTTGTCAAGGACACTGTGTGGTATCGTGGCATCTATGCGCCAGTTGCTTGGGCCCGACTTCATGAATTGCGCGAGACCGACATGTTCCCTCAACAAGAAGTAAACTCCATCGAGCAGATGCGCGCGGCGGACTCGGTGCTTTTACTGGTCGACATTCAACAGCGTCTGGCGCCGGCTCTCCATGAGGTAGAATCGCTCGTTCGTAACGTCGCAAAGCTGATCGAGGGCGCTCGCCGTCTGAAAGTACCGCTTGTCGCGACGGAACATTGCGCCTCGTCGATCGGGCAAACCCTCCCGGATCTGCGTGCGCAGCTGACAGAAGATGAAATATACGGCAAGCGCCACTTCGACGCCTGTGATGAAGAGGCTTTCAGAGGAAGAGTGAGTCAGATTGCGCGACGCCAGTGGGTCCTGTGTGGCGCCGAGGCTCATGTGTGCCTGCTGCAGACCGCGCTCGGGTTGCGCCGGCTGGGTGCGGCCGTCTTTGTGGTTGCCGATGCCGCCGGTTCACGTACGGAAGCGAACTCGCGTCTCGGCATGGAGCGCCTGCGCGCAGCCGGCTGCGTGATAGTTTCGACTGAAATGGTTCTGTTCGAGTGGTTGCAGCATGCCGACAATCCTGCCTTTAAAGAGGTTCTTGCCTTGATCAAGCAAGCGAATGACGGCCTTTAGATTGCTGCTCCGCTTGAGCCTTTCTCTACCTTGGAGTTTCACCTGTGGTGAATAGAGTGCCCCTAGCCCTTCTACCGGGTCTGCTTCTAAATGAAAGCTTCTGGAAAAATCAGATCCCGGCGGTGGCGGACCTGGCAGAGCCTTGTGTCGCGGATTTTACCCGGCAGGATTCTATTGCCGAGATGGCGGACAGCGTCTTGTCGACCATGCCCGACCGCTTTGCCCTTTGCGGCCTTTCCATGGGTGGCTACGTGGCGCTGGAAATTATGCGGCGAGCGCCAGAGCGTGTGCTTCGGCTGGCGCTCCTGGACACCAAGGCGGCGCCTGACCAACCAGACGTGGCAACCCGGCGCCGCGGCCTGATCGAGCTGGCCCAAAAGGGTGCTTTCAAGGGCGTCACACCTCGACTCCTGCCCCTGCTGGTGCACCCCTCTCGACTTCAGGACGAAGCCTTGACCAGTCATATCATGCAGATGGCGGAGGATGTTGGGCGCGATGCCTTCATCCGCCAGCAGCAGGCCATCCTCGGCAGGCCGGATTTCCGCTCGACCCTGGCTACTGTTCGTTGCCCGACGTTGGTGCTCTGTGGCCGAGACGATCAGATCACGCCGGTCGAGGCCCACCGGGAGATGGCAGCCGGGATTGCTGATGCGCGCCTGGTTGTTCTCGACGACTGCGGCCACCTCCCGCCCCTGGAGCTGCCAGAAGAGACGAACCGAGAACTGCGCCGCTGGCTGGTCATGGAGAACTAGGCGGGGACCGTCGTGAAGAAGCAGCGAAGCGCGCTTGGGGAGGACGCATTCATTTAGTGAGTATCAGCCCTCCCTTGCCGGTGCGACGCAGGCAATAAACCTGACCCTGATGGTGGATCAGCAACTCGCCCACTTGTCCGAGGAGTGCCTCGCTCTCGACTTCTTCAGGACCGCATAGCGCCAGCGACTCTCCTTCTTGATCCTGCTTATGGCTTGGCTGGCCGTCACCCATCTCCACTTCGCCTCAATGCATCTGTTCGTTGTCCCCGACTTGATAGCGTGAATGCGAGGCAGTTGCAATGCGATTGAGTCGCATGTGCGCGATCATGGCGCATCTGGTCTGCGCACTTGTCTAGGAGGTGGCAGTGCTACACGTCGAGACTATCGGCCGTCACGAAGCGCGCGTGCTCTTGAATGAACGCGAAGCGTAGCTCAGCCTTTCGACCCATCAGCTGTTCTACACGTTCCTCGGCAAGGCGTCGCTCTGTGCCATCATCGTCCAGATCCGTCGCTTCCTGCACCACGACTCGAAGAAGCGTACGCTTCTCCGGGTCCATCGTGGTTTCCTTCAATTGGGCGGGCGGCATTTCGCCCAGGCCCTTGAAGCGGCTGACATCAATCTTTCCTTTGCCGGTAAAGACCTCTCGCAAGAGGCGTTCGCGATCGTCTTCGTCGCGGGCATAGGCGATCTTGCCGCCCTGGCTCAGGCGATAAAGCGGTGGCTGTGCGAGGAAGAGGCGACCAGCCTCGATCAGTCCCGGCATTTCCCGGAAGAAAAAGGTCATCAGAAGGCTGGCGATGTGGGCGCCGTCCACATCGGCGTCCGTCATGATGATGATCCGCTCATAGCGAAGCTTGGCGAGATCAAAGTCTTTACGGGTCCCGCACCCGAGAGCCTGACTGATGTCCTGAACCTCCTGGTTGGCGCGCAGCTTTTCAGGAGAGGCAGAGGCCACGTTCAGGATTTTACCGCGCAGCGGCAGCACCGCCTGGGTTTCGCGACGACGGGCCTGCTTGGCCGACCCGCCGGCCGAATCGCCTTCCACCAGAAAGAGTTCGGTTCCATCCGCACCGCTCCGCGCGCAGTCGGCGAGTTTGCCGGGCAACCGAAGCCGGCGGTTGGTCGCGGTCTTGCGCGACTGCTCCCGCTCCTGGCGACGGCGCAGACGCTCCTCTGCTCGTTCCACCAGCCGCTCGAGCAAGGCTGACGCGCGCGCCGGATCGGCAGACAGCCAAAGATCGAAGCGATCCTTGATGACCCCTTCGACAAGCTTGGCGGCTTCGGGAGAGGCCAGCTTCTCCTTGGTCTGCCCCTGGAACTGCGGATTGGGGATGAAGAGGGAGAGGAGGGCACAGGAACCACCCACGACGTCGTCGCCGGTGATCTGCGACGCCTTGCGATTGCCGATCATCTCCCCGTGCGCCTTGATTGACCGCAAGAGGGCGGACCTCAGGCCCTGCTCGTGGCTACCACCTTCTGGAGTAGGCACGGTGTTGCAGTAGGAGGAGGCAAAGCCGTCATCTCGATCTGCCGGCCAGGTTATGGCCCATTCGAGCCGGCCCGCATTGTCGGCGAAATCGGCTTCGCCGGCGAAAGGTTCTGGCACCAGGGTGTGGCGCTCGCCCATCACCGCCTGGAGAAAATCGCGCAGCCCATCGGGAAAGTGCAGAGTCGCCTCTGCGGGGGTTTTTTCCCCTTGGCCCAGCAGTCCCGGGGCGCAACTCCAGCGGATTTCTACGCCGCGATGCAAATAAGCCTTGGAGCGAGCCATGCGGTACAGGCGCGCCGGGATGAAGCGCGCATGGCTGCCGAAAATTTCCGGATCTGGCTGGAACACCACACTGGTGCCGCGTCGGTTATGAACGGCGCCGGCGGCTTCCAGCGGCCCAAGGGGCTTGCCTTGGGAGTAGCTCTGGCGCCAAAGCTTTCGCTCGCGCGCAACCTCAATTGTAAGTTCCTGGGCCAGCGCATTGACGACCGAAAGGCCAACGCCGTGCAGGCCGCCCGATGTCTGGTAGGACTTGGTGGTGAACTTGGCCCCGGAATGTAGGGTCGTAAGGATCACCTCCAAGGCTGACTTGTCTTTGTACTTCGGGTGCGGGTCAATGGGGATGCCCCGCCCGTTGTCGCGGACGATGATGCGATTACCTTCCTCCAGCGCAAGCTCGATACGGGTGGCGTGGCCTGCCACGGCCTCGTCCATCGCATTATCGAGCAACTCTGCCACCAAGTGGTGGAGGGCGCGCTCGTCGGTGCCGCCGATGTACATGCCTGGGCGGCGGCGCACCGGTTCCAGTCCCTCAAGGACCTCGATATCCTTGGCGGAGTAGCTTGCTTCAGCCTCGGGTAGACTTTGAAAAAGATCGGCCATGGGCGCGCATTATAGGAGGAGGCTTCTATCCCGCAAGCACATGCGGTAGGCTTCCTGATGATTGACCACGATATGTTGTAGAGTAGCAGCCAGATGATCGGGACTGACCGCCCACCTGATGAGCAGCCTGCACTGCGCGCCCAGCCTATGCCTGCTGACGCCAATGTAAATGGTGATATTTTCGGCGGCTGGGTGTTGTCGCAAATGGATCTTGCGGGCGCGGTTCCGGCGGCCGCTCGCGCAAGGGGGCGCATAGCGACTGTAGCCGTGGAGGCCATGCGCTTCCACAAGCCTGTGTTAGTTGGGGATTTGGTTTCCTGCTATGCACGGATCCTGCGAGAGGGCACCACTTCCATCACCGTGGTGATAGAGACCTGGGCTCGGCGCCGCTTTACTCAAGAAGAGGTGAAGGTAACGGAAGGCACCTTCGTCTACGTGGCAATCGATGAGCAGGGAAGACCTCGGCCCCTTCCACCGCGTGAGACTGCTTGAAGTAGCATTGTCTTTTTGACACTCTCGGACCAAACGGGGAGACAAGAAGCTCGGGCCGAGCTAAGGGGAGGGTTTGCCCGGGAATGCGATTAGCCAACATCGGGAACTGCCGGCTTCACCGACTGTACAATTTCTGGGATAGCCGCCGCCTGGCTGATGGAAGGCCGATGCCGCGTTCGGCGCTCGATCCCGTCGCCTTGGGGCCAATCTTGACCAACGTCTTGTTGATCGAAGTCGCTGAGACGGCGCAACAAGATTACCTTCCCATGATGCGTTTTCGCGTCGCCGGCGATGAAATCGAATCTCGCTACGGCCGATCCCTGCGGGGTGCGGCTCTGCATGAGACCTTTCCCCTGGTACGGCGGGCCGACACTTCGCATCAGTGGTCGGAGATCGTAAGGGACGGTCGGCCGAAGTACCGTCGTGGCCCGATGGAATTTCCTGACAATCGAACCTTTGAGGCAGAGCGTCTGCTGTTGCCGCTATCGTGCGGTGAGCGGGATACGGCCTTCATACTCGGTGCAATTTTTTATCTGCCGATGCCGCCAGATTGGAAGGAAAACGACACCTTCGCCTGCACCCTGGACGGAAGATAGCTCCCCTTTCACAGCGTGGGGGCCCTGAAAGGGGAGCTCTTTCGATCCGGTCTAGCCAGAATAGTACATCTGGAACTCGATCGGGTGGGGTGACTGTTCGAAGGCGTAGACTTCAGTCCACTTGAGTCCGAGATAACCTTCGATCTGGTCGCGGTCGAAGACATCGCCCGCGAGCAGGAAGTCGTGGTCCGCTTCCAGCGCTTCCAGTGCCTGACGCAAGGAGCCGCAGACGGTCGGGATGTCCTTCAGCTCTTCTGCAGGCAGGTCATAAAGGTTCTTGTCCATGGCATCGCCCGGATGAATGCGATTCTGGATCCCGTCCAGGCCAGCCATCAGCATCGCGGTAAAGGCGAGATATGGGTTGGCGAGCGGATCGGGGAAGCGTACTTCCACGCGCTTTGCCTTGGGGCTAGCGCCGAAGGGTATGCGGCAAGAGGCCGAACGGTTGCGGGCCGAATAGGCAAGCAGCACCGGCGCCTCGAATCCCGGCACCAGCCGCTTGTAGCTGTTGGTGCTGGGGTTGGTGAAGGCATTGATCGCCCGGGCGTGCTTGATGATGCCCCCGATGTAGTAGAGGGCCGTCTCGGAGAGCCCGGCATAGCCGTCACCGGCGAAGAGCGGCTTTCCGTCCTTCCAGAGCGACTGGTGCACATGCATGCCGGAGCCGTTATCACCATAAACGGGCTTCGGCATGAAGGTCGCGGTCTTGCCGTAGCTGTGTGCGACGTTATGGACCACGTACTTGTAGACCTGCATGTGGTCGGCGCAGCGCACCAGGGTGTCAAACTTCACCCCCAACTCGTGCTGTGAGGGAGCCACCTCGTGGTGATGCTTCTCGACGTTCACGCCCATCTGCTTCATGACCGAAACCATTTCGGCGCGTAGGTCCGTGCCGCTATCCACCGGGGGAACCGGGAAGTAGCCGCCCTTGATGCCAGGCCGGTGACCCAGATTGCCCTCGGCGATCTTGGCCCCGGACATGTAGGGGCCTTCCTCGCTCTCGAACTTCACGAAGGTGTGGTTCATGTTCACGGCAAAGCGGATCTCGTCGAAGACAAAGAACTCGGCTTCGGGACCAACGATCGCGGTGTCCGCGATGCCCGTGGAAGCCATGTACTTCAGGGCCTTCTTCGCAGTAGTCCGCGGGTCGCGGTTATAGGGCTGACCGGTTACCGGATCGAGTACGTCACAGGTGACGACGAGCTGCGGCTGCGCGGCAAAGGGATCCATCACCGCGGTCTCAAGGTCAGGCTTAAGGCTCATGTCGGATTCGTTGATCTCCTTCCATCCCGCAATGGAAGAACCGTCAAACATGATGCCTTCTTCGAGCAGTTCTTCGTCGACTGTATCGACGTGCTGCGCGATGTGCTGCCATTTGCCGCGTGGGTCGGTAAAGCGGAAATCGACGTAGCTGACGTCGTTGTCCTTGATCATTTGGAGAACGTTCTTCGAGTCCGACATTGCGGCTCCGTCCTTTCTGACTGCGTTAGTTCAGGTGTACTTGCTCGGTGAGGCTGTATGGCGACACGGCCGCTAGAGGGTCAAACTGCCTCCGGCCCGCGTTCGCCGGTTCTAATGCGGATCGCTTCGTCCACTGAAGAGACGAAGATCTTGCCGTCGCCGATGCGACCGGTTCGTGCAGCCTCCATGATGGCCTCAACCGCACGCTCGACCAGGCCGTTGTCCACCACCACCTCGATTTTCACCTTGGGCAGGAAATCCACGACGTATTCCGCTCCTCGGTAAAGTTCGGTGTGGCCTTTCTGGCGTCCAAAGCCCTTGGCCTCGGTCACTGTAATGCCCTTGATGCCGACCTCGTGAAGGGCCTCCTTCACTTCGTCGAGCTTGAAGGGTTTGATGATGGCTTCGATTTTTTTCATGGGCCCATGTCGCTGTTTTCTGCGTCCAAAGCTGACGCCGGATAATCTCACCGAACAACCAGAAGCAAGAAGCGTGCCAAATAGATGGGCTGGTGCCTCTGCCGGTCAGATTACGCCACCACGCACTCATTTGCCTGCAAAGGTAGCAGCTTGCTCAAGGAATGAGCAACGAGACATCCGGCAGTCTTGGAACCCTTAGCGGAGCCTCGCCGTTCCTCAAATCAATTCGGCCTATGGGTGGATCGACCCCGCCAATCGGCTTGAGCCCGCTATGCGTGAGACTTCTTCGAACAGGATCGGAGGGAGGACAAGGATGCGGCTCGCTCTACCAGGACTGCTCGCAGCGTTCATCCTTTCTATGAACGCTGGGGCCGGCTGGTCACAGGAAGAGGAGGATCTCCTGACCTTCAACTCCTATTGCCGCCAGTGTCATGTGACGAACGAGGGCGATCACAGACTTGGCCCGAGCCTGTACGGCATAGTGGGGAAAGAGGTGGGTAGCCAGGAGGGCTTCAATTACTCATCCGCCATGGCCAACAGCGACCTGGTTTGGGATGAGGAGACATTGGACGCCTTTCTGGAACAGCCGGACGAAACCTTGCCAGGGCACAACATGAAACCCTTCGCGGGCGTCCCCTCGGCCGAAGAACGGGCCAAGATAATCGCCTACCTCAAGGCCGAAAGCGAAGACTGACCTCTAACAACCGCCTCTTCATTCGCGGGGAATAGCTTGAGCGCTGCTGAGGTGCCGCTATGCTTCGGGCGTGCGAAGCAATGTGGGGAGGCATCATGGCGGAGCAGCTCGCGGGCGAGAGCCGGCTGGATCAGATCTTCGCTGAGATTGACGGGAAGCGGGAAGATCTCGTCGCTCTAACCCAGGATCTCATCAAGATCCCCACAATCAACCCGCCGGGTGATGCCTATCGGCCCTGTGCCGAACTGATTGGCGAACGTCTGCGAAAGCAGGGATTTTCAGTTGAGTATCTCAGGGCAGAAGGGGCGCTTGGAGACAGCGACCGCTACCCTCGCACCAACGTGGTGGCGCGTTTTGAAGGGCAGCGCCCGGGCAAGACAGTCCACTTCAACAGTCACATCGACGTAGTCGAGGCAGGGCAGGGCTGGACGTTCGATCCCTTCGCCGGGACGGTTGCCGACGGACGTGTCTACGGACGCGGCGCCTGCGACATGAAAGGTGGACTGGCAGCCTCGATCATCGCGGTGGAAGCCGTGCTGCAGAGTGGCTTTCCACTCGCTGGTGCAATCGAAGTTTCGGGCACTGTCGACGAAGAATCAGGCGGCTATGCCGGTGTCGCCTGGTTGGCGGAAAAGGGCTACTTTTCCAAGCCCCGGGTCGACCACGTGATTATCCCCGAGCCGCTGAATGTCGACCGGATTTGCCTCGGTCACCGCGGTGTCTGGTGGGCGGAGGTCGAAACCCTCGGCCGCATTGCGCACGGCTCCATGCCGTTCCTGGGTGTCTCGGCTATACGCAACATGGGCTTGTTCCTGAATCTGGTCGAGCAGGAACTCTACCCGGCACTGGAGAAACGCCGGACCCGCATGCCGGTGGAACCGGAAGGCGCGCGCAGCTCTACCTTGAACTTCAACTCGCTCCACGGCGGTCTGGCGGAGGGGTTCGAGGGCCTGCCTAGCCCCTGTGTTGCCGATTCCTGCCGCCTGGTCATCGATCGCCGCTTCCTCATCGAGGAGGACCTGGAAGAGGTGCGCGCCGAGATCAAGGCGCTGCTCGAGCGCCTTCGCACCGAAGTTCCGAATTTCAGCTATCGCCTGCGTGAGCTGTTCTCCGTTCTGCCGACCATGACGGACAAGGACGCTCCCGTGGTTCGCGTGCTGGGGGAGGAAATCCGCCGCGTCCTTGGGAAGGAGCCACAGCACATCGCCTCTCCTGGCACCTACGACCAGAAGCACATCGCGCGAATTGGCCATCTGCATGATTGTGTAGCCTATGGCCCCGGCGTGCTCGATTTGGCGCACCAGCCGGACGAGTGGGTCGGGATCGACGACATGGTGGCGTCCGCCAAAATCATGGCGGCAGCGACGCTGCGCCTGACCGGCAGCTTGCGATAAGGGGGCGGACCATGCCGCTGGGGAGACGTAACCTGATCACCGACGTTCCTGGGCTGAAGGTTGGAAATGCACAAGATTTGGACGCGCGCAGCGGTGTCAGCGTCGTTCTCCCCGACCAACCTGCCGCGGCAGCCGTCGACGTGCGAGGTGGCGGTCCCGGGACTGCCGAGACCGATCTGCTCGATCCGGCGGCGACCGTTCCTGGGGTCGATGCCCTCGTGCTTTCCGGCGGTTCAGCCTTCGGACTTGAGGCTCGCGCGGGCGTAGCCAGCTGGTTGGCGGCACAGGGGCGCGGTTTCGCCGTTGCGGGTGTGCATGTCCCTATCGTGCCCACGGCCATTCTCTTCGACCTCAATAACGGTGGGCAAAAGAACTGGGGAGAGCTGCCGCCCTACCGGGCGCTCGGGCGCCAAGCGGTGGTTGCTGCCGACCATAGCTTCTCCTTAGGAAATTCCGGTGCCGGCACGGGCGCCAAGGCTGGCGCCTTGAAAGGCGGTCTGGGCAGCGCTTCCTGGATACTGCCGGACGGGACGACGGTAGGCGCCCTGGTGGCCGTCAATGCCCTCGGCAGCGCCGTGGAACCCGAGAGCGGCGCCTTCTGGTCCTGGATCCTGGAGCAGGAAAGGGAATTTGGCGGCTCGCCGCGACCAGGCGAACCTTTGGCCGACCTCGATTCGTTGGCGGGAGAAGCCGCCGCCTTCCCCGGGGCCAATACTACGATCGCCGTGGTGGCGACGGACGCAACCCTCGACAAGGTGGGCTGTCGGCGCTTGGCCATCATGGCGCAGGACGGCCTCGCGCGGGCGCTGCGACCAGTTCATTCGCCACTGGATGGTGATACTGTTTTCGCGCTTTCGACGGGTCAGCGCCCGACGCCTGACGTTCAGGGGATGGCGCTATTGGGTCGAGCAACGGCAGACTGTCTTGCGCGCGCCGTTGCGCGAGGCGTCTGGAGCGCCGAAAGTCTGGGTGAGCATCCGTGCTGGCGAGAGCGCTATGGCAGGTCATCTGTCGACTGACAATAAAAGGCGCGAGGGAACAGGGGGTTGAAGATGAAAACTAAGATGAAGCTGATTTCTGCCGCGGTCCTGCTGGCTGCTACACCGCTTGGAGCTGCAGCGCAGGAACAGGCGCTCGTCATCGGGATGCCGATTGAACCTCCGAATCTCGATCCCACCACAGCTGCTCCCGTAGCCATCCGAGAAGTAACCTGGCTCAATCTCTACGAGGGGCTGGTGCAGATCGACCGCAATGGCGAGGTCCAGCCGTTGCTGGCGGAAAGCTGGGAGGTTTCAGAAGATGGCCTGACCTACAACTTCCGGCTTCGCGAAGGCGTCACCTTCCATGATGGCACCACGTTTGAAGCCTCGGACGTGAAGTTCAGTTTCGACAGGGCGCGCTCCCCTGAATCGACAAATGCGCAAAAGCAGATCTTCGAGCCAATTGAAGAGATAGAAACACCGGATGACCACACGGTTGTCATTCGTCTCAGCGAGCCTTCCGGCAACTTCCTCTATTACCTGGGCTGGGGCGATGCGGTCATCGTGGCGCCGGAAAGCGCAGACAGCAATCAAACGCAGCCCGTGGGCACCGGGCCCTTTCAGTTTGCCGACTGGGTTCGGGGCGATCGGGTGGAGCTGACCGCCTACGAGGACTATTGGGACGCAGAGAACATCCACCTGGACCGCGTGACCTTTCGCTTCATCAACGATGCGCAGGCCCAGGTTGCCGCCTTGCGCGCAGGTGATGTACATGCCTTTCCCAACCTTGGCGCACCGGAGCTTTTTGCGGAGCTATCTCGCGATGAACGCTTTTCAGCAGTAGCCGGAAACACCGAGGGAGAAATTGTCGCTGGGCTGAACAACAAGCGCCCACCCCTAGATGATGTAAGAGTGCGCCAGGCGCTCATGAACGGAATCGATCGCTCCATCCTGATCGAAGGCGCCTATTCAGGCTATGGCCAGCCGATCGGCAGCCATTTTTCCCCCAATCATCCAGCCTACGTAGATACCACCGATGTCTTGCCCTACGACCCAGAGCGGGCGCGTGAGCTCCTGGCAGAGGCAGGCTATGCGGATGGGCTGATGCTTACGATCAAGATGCCGCAGATGGCTTACGCCAGCCGCTCTGCCGAGCTAATTGCCGCCCTGTTGTCCGAGATCGGGGTTCAGCTGGAGATCCAGCCGACAGAGTTTCCGGCTCAGTGGATCGAGGAGGTCTTTACCAACAAGGACTACGAGATGACGATCGTAGCCCACACTGAACCCCTCGACATCGATATCTACCAGCGAGAAGGCTACTACTTTCAGTACGAGGACCAGGAGTTCGCGGAGCTGATCGAGGAAGCTGGGCGGACCACCGACGAGAACGCCCGCTTCGATCTCTATGCTCAGGCGCAGCGGAAACTCGCCGAGGATGTGCCGGCGCTCTTCCTTTTCCAGCTACCCAAGCTCGGAGTGTGGGATGCGCGCCTGGAGGGGATGTGGGAGAACACGCCCATACCGTCAAACGTTGTGCGCGATGTGCGTTGGGCAGAGTAGCGGAAGCCAACGCTGTCCGGCTCGTGAAGAATACAGGAAGTGGTGACGGCTCCTCGACAGGAGTTCTGACAGGGCCGAGCGTGCCAGTGATCCAGCAATGATCCTTCTGCTTCTGCGCCGTTTTGCGTCCCTGATCGTGACGTTGCTGCTCGCGTCGCTGGCGATCTTTGTGGTGCTGGAAGTGCTCCCTGGGGACCCGGCTGCGATCATGCTGGGCACCGAGGCGCGGGAAGATACGCTCGCCGCCCTGCGCCAGCAGATGGGTCTCGATCGCCCCGCCTACGAGCGTTACTTGGACTGGCTCGGCGGTATGCTGACCGGTGATCTTGGCCTGTCGATGACCTATCGCGTATCGGTCTCCGAATTGGTAGCGGACCGTCTTGCCGTGACCATTCCTCTGGCGGTGATGGCGATCCTGATATCTACCGCTCTTGCAGTGCCTCTCGGGCTGATCGCTGCCGCCAATCATGAAAAAGTCGCGGACCGCGGCGTGATGCTCTTTGCCCAAATTGGGGTAGCCATCCCAAACTTTTGGTTCGGGCTGCTCCTGATTCTCTTTTTTTCGAGCTATCTCGGTTGGTTTTCGGCCGGCGGTTTTCCCGGCTGGGCTGCGAATCCTGCGCTTGCGCTTAAGGCGCTGCTTCTGCCAGCCATTGCCTTGGCGCTACCCCAGGCGGCGATCCTGGCGCGCGTAACTCGCTCGTCTGTCCTCGAGATCCTGGGGGAGGATTTTGTACGGACTGCCCGGGCCAAGGGGCTGACGCGGCGGGTTACCCTCCACCGTCACGTTCTCCGCAATGCACTCATTCCAGTCGTGACGGTCATGGGCATGCAGTTTTCCTTTCTCGTGGCAGGCGCCATCCTGGTGGAGAACGTTTTCACGCTGCCCGGTCTGGGGCGCCTGCTGTTCCAGGCCATGAGCCAGCGGGATCTCGTGGTGATCAAGGACGTGGTGCTGCTCTTCGCGGCGCTGGTGATCCTCGTCAACTTTCTGGTCGATCTGGCCTACGCCTGGCTCGACCCCAGGCTGAGGCAGCGGACATGAAAGCGCTCGCGCGACATCCTACGCTGTTGCTTGGCGGGCTGGTCACCTTGTTGCTGCTGGCGACGGCTTTCTTGTCCAGGGTCTGGACCCCAGCCCCGCCTACCCAGATCCAGATTACGCGCCGGCTGGCACCGCCGCTGGAGGCGGGTTTGCTGGGTGCGGATCATTTTGGGCGAGACATAGCCTCTCTCCTTATGGCGGGAGCCTGGAACTCTCTTTCCATAGCTTTTGTCGCGGTGCTGCTGGGAATGGCCGGGGGGGTGCTGTTGGGAACCCTCGCCGCGGCCTGGCGAGGCTGGGCGGAAGAAATCGTCATGCGGTTGGCGGATGTCACCTTCGCCTTCCCCGCGGTTCTCTCCGCGATCATGATCGCCGCGCTCATCGGTCCTGGTGTTACCACGGCCGTGATTGCCATCGGTGTCTTCAACGTTCCCGTGTTCGCCCGCGTCGCACGCAGCGCCGCTCTGCAGATATGGGAGAGGGACTTCGTGCTAGCAGCACGCTCCGCCGGCAAGGGTGCCCTGCTGATCACCTTTCACCATGTCCTGCCCAACATCGCAGGCCTGCTCATCGTTCAGGCGACGATCCAGCTGGCGATGGCCATCCTCGCGGAGGCTGGGCTTTCCTTTCTCGGCGTAGGAGTACCGCCACCGCATCCGAGTTGGGGTCGAATGCTGAGTGATTCTCAGACCTACCTCAGCCAAGCGCCCCATTTGGCAATTCTCCCCGGGTTGGCCATCGCCTTGGCCGTGCTGGGGTTTAATATGCTGGGCGATGGCCTTCGCGACGTCATCGATCCGAAATTGAGACGCAAGCGCTGATGCTGGAGGTCAGAGATCTGTCGGTCCGGATCGGCACGCCGCTGGGCGACCTTTCCCTGGTGGAGCGCACCGATTTTATCCTAGAGGCGGGGCGAACACTGGGAATAGTTGGCGAGTCCGGTTCGGGGAAGTCCATGTTGGCACTCGCCATCATGGGCCTTCTGCCGCCCAGCGCCAGAACCACCGGCAGCATCAAGTTGCAGGGGCAGGAGCTTCTCAGCCTGACAGAGCGCGAACTTTGCCGGATCCGAGGCAACCAGATCGGTATGATCTTTCAGGAGCCCATGACTGCACTCAATCCGGCGATGAGCATCGGTGACCAGATCGCGGAAGGCTTGATGTGGCATGAAGGTCTCGGTCGGCGGGCAGCGCGGCAGCGCGCTCTGGATCTCTTGCAGCGGGTTGGCATTTCCGATGCAAGGCGCCGACTGGATGCTTTTCCTCACCAGCTTTCCGGTGGTCAGAGACAACGCGTCGGCATCGCCATTGCCTTGGCCTGTCGTCCGCGACTGCTTATCGCCGACGAGCCGACGACTGCCCTGGACGTGACGGTGCAGGCGCAGATCCTCGACCTTCTCGCGGAGCTGGTGGCAGAGATGGGGATGGGCCTTATTCTCATCAGCCACGATCTGGGAGTGATTGCCGAGACGGCGGACGATACGCTTGTCATGTATGCAGGGATGCCCGTCGAGATGGGCAGCAGCGAAGAGCTCTTTTCGAAGCCAATGCATCCTTACACCCGCGGCCTTTTTGAAGCGATGCCGGGTCGCCAAGGTCCGCTCGCGGGCAAGGGCGCGCGGTTGCAGACCATTCCTGGTGTGGTGCCAGAGCCGGGGCGGCGCCCGCCGGGTTGCCGCTTTGCCGGGCGCTGTCCATACGAAATCGCGGCTTGCAATGCCGCCGTACCAGAATGGTCTCGCCTCGGCCAAAGCCAGCCCGCACGATGTATACGACTAGAGGACTTGCCGTGACTTCCACGCCGCTGCTGGTCGCTCAGAATCTGGCTCGCTACCATATGCTGCCGAGGCAGCATCTGCTGGCCCATCGTGAAGTCTTCAAGGCGGTCGATGGAGTGAGCTTCAGCCTGCGGCGCGGGGAGATCTTCGGCGTCGTGGGGGAAAGCGGATGTGGTAAATCCACGCTGGCGCGGCTACTGATGGCGCTTGAACCGGCAACCGCCGGCCGGGTTTTCTTTGACGAAGAAGATCTTCTTTCCCTTCCCAGCAGCAAGCTCCGCCGCCGCAGACGCCACTTCCAGATGGTCTTTCAGGATCCCTATGGCTCGCTCGATCCCCGCTTGTCGGTGGAGCGGATCGTGGCTGAACCGCTGCGTCTGGAGCGCTCGCCGCTTGGCAAAGCCCAACGTCGTGAACGGGTTGCCGCGGCGTTGGAAGCGGTTGGCTTGCAGCCAAGAGACGCCGAAAAGTATCCCCATGAGTTTTCCGGGGGCCAACGGCAGCGGATCGCAATTGCGCGTGCGCTTATCACCCGCCCATCACTGATCGTTGCGGATGAGCCGGTATCGGCGCTGGACGTTTCAGTTCAGGCGCAGGTCCTCAACCTTCTTCTGGATCTGCGCGAGAGCCACAACCTGACTCACCTATTGATCAGTCATAATCTTGCGGTGGTGGAGCAGGTTTGCGAGCGCCTTGCCGTCATGTACCTCGGTCGTTTCGTGGAAAGCGGCCCGACCCGCGACATCTTCCGCGAGCCGGCGCATCCCTATACTCGTGTGCTCCTCGAGGCAGTTCCTACGACCGATCCAAGTCAGCGGCGCCGACGAAAAAAGGTGGCGGACCCGGCTCCTGCGCCGGCCCGGGGCTGCCCGTTTCAGCCGCGCTGCCCCTTGGCCATACCTCGCTGCAGCCAGGAAGCACCGGACCTGCGCGAGATTGCACCAGGTCGGCGAGCTGCCTGCCACCTGCTGTAGAGGTTAAGTGCGGCCAAGCGCCCGCCAGCCGATGTCGCGACGGCAGAAGCCCTCAGGCCAGTCGATACGGTCTACGGCTTCATAAGCGCGCGCCTGTGCCTGGGCCAGATCGCTTCCCGTTGCGCAAACGCTGAGCACGCGCCCTCCAACCGCCAGAAGCCTTCCATCCGCTGCGCGACGGGTGCCGGCATGGAAGAGCGTGGCGCCTTCGACGGTAGCGGCGGCTTCAAGCTTTTGAATTTCGGTTCCGCTCTCATAAGCCCCGGGATAACCCTCTGCCGCCATCACCACCGCTATGGCAGCATCTGGCGACCATTTCAGCGTGATGTCTGAAAGGCGTTCTTCGCAGGCAGCGAGAAGGACTTTCAAAAGGTCAGTTTCGAGCCGCAGCATCAGAACCTGGCACTCCGGATCTCCGAAGCGGACATTATGTTCCAGAAGCTTGGGAGTACCGTCAGGTTCTATCATCAAGCCGGCGAAGAGGACGCCGCGAAAGGGCCGCCCTTCGGCAGCCATGCCGGCCACGGTAGGTTCGATGATCTCCCGCATCACGCGGCGGCCTAGGTCTTCCGTCATGATCGGCGCCGGCGAGTAGGCGCCCATGCCGCCTGTGTTCGGTCCATGATCGCCGTCGAAGACGCGCTTGTGATCTTGCGCGCTTGCCATGGGAAGCGCGGAACGGCCGTCGCAGAGCGCAAAGAAGCTTACCTCTTCGCCTTCCAGAAACTCTTCGACCACCACCTCTTCACCGGCCGTGCCGAAGCGGCCCTTTCGAAGCGTGGCGTCGATTGCTGCCTCCGCCTCCTCGGCATTCAAGCAGATGATCACCCCCTTGCCAGCTGCAAGGCCATCGGCTTTCACCACCACTGGGCCGCCAAGTTGTCGGGCGAAGGCAATCGCTTCCACCGGGTCCTTGAAGCGGCCATAGCGCGCGGTCGGAATATTGTACTTGGCGCAGAGGTCCTTCATGAAGCCTTTGGAGCCTTCCAGGATGGCGGCTTCGGCGCTCGGTCCGAACACGCGCAGCCCCAGGTCGGTCAGGCGATTCGCCAGGCCCGCCACCAGCGGTGCCTCTGGTCCAATCACTACCAGATCCGGTCTATGCTCTTGGCAGAAGGCGACCAGTCCCTCGACATCCTCTGCCGCGATGGGCTGGAGCTCGGCGATCTCGGCAATGCCAGCATTTCCCGGCGCACACCAGAGGGTGCTGCAGTCAGGGGAGGCGGCAAGCGCCCAGCAGAGAGCATGTTCGCGGGCGCCTCCGCCCACTACCAGAACCTTCATCCTTTCCAACCGTCCTTTCCCGCCTTGTCCCTAAGACGCGGTCTTGTAGCATGCTCGCCTGGAACCATGAGAGAAACTTACACATCAATCGATCGTAGCGGCGCCAATTTGCCGGAGCTCACCGTCTCGGAGATAAGCGGCGCGATCAAGCGCACGCTGGAGAGCGCGTTTGACCGCGTCCGCGTGCGCGGAGAGATTTCGGGGTTCAAGCGAGCTGCTTCGGGCCACTGCTACATGGCTCTGAAGGATGATCAGGCGGTCCTCGATGCCGTCTGCTGGCGCGGAACTTCGCAGCGCCTGACCGTACAACCTGAGGATGGGCTGGAGGTGATCGCAACCGGGCGGATCACCAGCTACCCGGGGCGGTCCAAGTATCAGCTTGTCATCGATTCCCTGGAGATGGCCGGGGAAGGCGCGCTTCTGAAGCTTCTCGAGGAGCGGCGGCGCAAGCTGGCGGCCGAAGGCCTCTTCTCGAGCGAGCGCAAACGCCCCTTGCCCTTCTTGCCGGAGGTTATCGGCGTTGTCACCTCGCCGACCGGCGCCGTGATTCGCGACATCCTCCATCGTCTGGAAGAACGCTTCCCGCGCCGGGTTCTGGTTTGGCCAGTCCTCGTCCAAGGGCACGGAGCCGTGGAGCAGGTGGCGGCCGCCATTCGGGGCTTCAACGCTCTACCCTGCAGCGGCCCTGTTCCGCGCCCGGATCTTCTCATTGTCGCCCGCGGCGGCGGGAGTCTCGAGGACCTTTGGGCCTTCAACGAAGAGGTGGTCGTCCGAGCAGCAGCCGAATCACACATTCCGCTGATTTCTGCCGTAGGGCATGAAACCGACACCACGCTCATCGATTTCGCCTCTGATCTGCGAGCGCCGACCCCCACCGCTGCCGCGGAAATGGCGGTGCCTGTCCGAAGTGATCTGCAGGTGGCGCTCCTGGACTTCGGGCGCCGCCTTGTCAGCAGCAGTGCACGCCAGCTTAACGAACGACGCAATCTCGTCGAAGGGCTGGGGCGCGGTTTGCCTGACCCCCAGCGCCTCCTCCTGGAGAAGAGCCAGGCGCTGGATGAGCGAGTCGAGCGCCTGGCGCTGGCGATGCGAGGCTGGTTGCGGCACCGCGGCGCTGGACTGGAAACCTTGGGGCATCGCCTGCCACATCCGCGCCAGCAGTATCGTCTGGCCGCGCAGGCGTTGGAGGCACAGAGGGCGCGCCTGGCGCCAGTTGGGCAGCGGCTGCTGGTTTCGCGTCGTCAGGCTCTGGACAGCCTCGTGCCGCGCCCGCCGAGCCGTGAGCTGCGGCACGCCGGAGACGCGCTCCAGGCTTGTGGAGAGCGGTTGCGGCCGGCCATGACACGCCTTCTGATGGCCAAAAGCGAGGGGTTGGACTCCTGTGCGCGCCTCCTTCTCAGCCTCTCCTACAAAGAGACGCTTGCGCGAGGATACGCGGTGGTACGAGGGCCCGAAGGCGTGGTGCAGCGCGCCAACCAGATTGCATCGGGCACGGCATTGCGCCTTGAGTTCGCAGACGGCGAAATCGGCGCCATCGCCCAGACAGATCGGGCAAAACCACGCCGACAGACCCCCTCTCCAGAGGAGCCGCAGGGCAGTCTGCTTTAGCTCTTCCGCGCCTTTCTTTTTCCATAGTATCATCCTCATCATGAGGTGGTAGCTCCCGATTCGGGAGGATCCCTCGTGCCAAAAAGGAGCCGCTTCATCGACGGTCGTCCCTGTCGAAAGGGGAAGGCTTGGCCGAGCGGGCGGTATAAGTCCCGATTCTTATCAAGGGAGGAAACAGTGAAGACCGGATTGAGACTCGCCGCGCTCTGCCTGGCCACGGCGCTTTCGTCGCCTGCGCTGGCGCAGGACAACATGGACCGTCTGCAGAGCATGCAGCGCACCGACGCGCAGTTCACCTACGTAGAGCAGAGCGGGCAGCGAGCCGATGCGCTCAAGGCCATTTTGCCCCATATCAAGGTGCCCTCGGGCTTTGAAGTAAGCCTCTATGCCATCGTACCCGATGCACGTTCAATGGCCGTGGCGCCTCAGGGCACCGTCGTGTTCGTAGGCACGCGTAAGGACAAGGTGTGGTCTGTGGTGGATCGTGACCGGGACCGCATTGCCGATCAGGTGATGGACTTCGCCCCCTCGGTGACCTTTGATATTCCCAACGGCCCCTGCTTCTCTCCCGACGGCTTCCTCTATATCGCCGAGCGCAATCGGGTTCTGCAGTTTCCCGCGGCGGAGTTCTTTTTTGAGGGGCCGGACCCGGCCGTCGCGATCGTAGTTCCGCAGGGCGAGCTCATCCCCGTAGAAGAAGAAAGCTTTAACCACACGGCGCGTGTTTGCCGGGTAGGGCCCGATGGCAAACTCTATATCTCACTGGGGCAGCCTCACAACGTGCAGCCCGTGGACAAGCACGAGATGTACGACAAGGAGGGCATCGGCGGCATCATTCGCATCAATACCGACGGCTCCAACCGGGAAGTCTACACCCGCGGGATTCGCAACTCGGTGGGGCATGACTTCAACCCAGCCAACGGGGACCTGTGGTTCACCGACAATCAGGTCGACGGCATGGGGGATGACACCCCGCCCGGTGAGCTGAATCGACAGACTGCGGCAGGTCAGCACTTCGGTTTTCCCTGGACGAACTCGCGGGTCGAAATTCCCGAGTATCGCAAGGTGCCGCGCCCTGAAGGCGTAGATTTTGTCGAGCCTCAGGTGGAGATGGAGGCCCACGCGGCTGACCTTGGAATGAGCTTCTATCGGGGCAAGTCCTTTCCGTCCGAGTACCACGGGGGCATCTTCTCCGCGCAGCACGGGTCGTGGAATAGGACCACCCCGATCGGCGCGAGAGTCATGTTCACCAGCCTGGACGAGAACGGCGATGCCGCGGAAACCAAGGTTTTCGCAGAGGGTTGGTTGGATCAGGAAACTGGGGAGTACCGCGGTCGCCCGATGGATATCGCCTTCCTGCCGGATGGTTCGATGCTGATAAGCGACGATTTTGCAGGAGCGATCTGGCGGATTACCTATGAGGGCGATTTGCAAGAATGAGTCATAGGTCTGCACGTTTCCCCGGCGAGAGCTTTCTCGCCGGGGTTGCTTTTGCCGTGGCCCTAGTGTTCCCGGCGCTAGCCGATGAACCCGGGGGCGATCGCGAGGCTGGAAAGCGCTTGGCGGGCCAATGCCGAACGTGCCACGGAATGGAAGGATTAGCGCAGATCCCCATCGCGCCGCACATCGGAGGCGAGCCAGCGGTCTATCTTGAGAGCCAGCTGAAGGCTTTCCGGGACGGGCAGCGCGAGCATGAGATGATGAGCATAGTGGCGCGGGGACTCAGCGACGCGCAGATCGCCGACCTGGCTGCCTGGTATGCAGGCCATCAGATCGAGGTCGAGCTTCAAGCCGATCAGGCGCAGGCTCCAGCGGCGTGTGTCATGTGCCATGGCGCCGACGGGCTGCATCAGGTGCCCGATGCCCCGAACCTTGCCGGCGAAGCCAACATCTACATCGATACCCAGCTCAAGGCGTTCCGCTCGGGACGGCGCTCTCATGACATCATGTCCGAGATCGCCGCTGCGATGACGGATCAGGAAATCCGCGCGGCGGCGGATTGGTACGCCGACGTGAAGATCACCATTACCGAAGTGGAGTAGGCGCTAACCGACAGTGTGAGAGGAAGGCGTCACGCCGCAGCTTGCTTTTTCACATTCTCCGCGTGCTGCAGGATGCGCCGGCAGGCCTCTGCCAAGACAGCTTCCGGTGCGGTCAGGCTCAGTCTCAGGTGGCCGGCCGCAGCC
>JAJUFM010000150.1 GCA_029265995.1 Rhodospirillaceae bacterium
GTCTCATGGAGGGGCACGATCAACAGCAGTGATTTCATCACTATCGTTCCGGCCGGGTCGGACGAAGGCAAGGTGGAGGGCCATATCCGTGTCGGTGATCACAGCGAAGGCCGGCTGACAGCCCCGGGGACGCCCGGCCTTTACGAGCTGCGCTACGTGCTGGAGGAGGGCCGACGCACGCTCGCCAGCGAAATCGTTGAGGTGGTCGAGGGCGATGTTTCCCTTACCGGACCTACTCAGGTCGCCACAGGAGCCGCCTTTGACGTCTCATGGAGGGGCACGATCAACAGCAGCGATTTCATCACCATCGTTCCGGCCGGATCGGAGGAAGGCAAGGTGGAGGGCCATATCCGTGTCCGTGACCACAGCGAAGGCCGGCTGACGGCCCCGGGGACGCCCGGCCTTTACGAGCTGCGCTACGTGCTGGAGGAGGGCCGGCGCACGCTCGCCAGCGAAATCGTGGAGGTGGCCGAGGCGGAGGTCGTATTAGCCGGCCCCAGCACAGTGCGTGCCGGTGCGGCTGTCGATGTCACCTGGTCGAACACGATCAATGCCAGTGATTTCATCACCATCGTTCCCGCCGGATCGGATGAAGGGACGGTAAATAGTCATATCCGCGCCCGCGATAACAGCGAAGGCCGGCTGACTGCGCCCGACGCTCCTGGTTTGTATGAGGTTCGCTATGTCTTGGAAGCAGGCAGGCGTACATTGGCTGCCAGCCCCTTCGAAGTCGTCGCCGCTGATGCCCCGCTTGACGAGGGAGCGGGGTTGAGCGTTCCGGCTACTGCCGCGCCGGGCGAAACAATTACGGTTTCCTGGACCATAGAGGCCGACGACGCCGACCGACGCATTACGCTGGCGCCTGCCGATTCCCCGCCTTTTACCTGGATATCCGCGCATCGCGTGGGTGCCGAGCAGGAAACGGAAATCACGCTACCCGACGCGCAGGGCCAGTATGAGGTGCGGTTTCTCGACATCACCAGCCAGAGCGTCCTTGGCCGCGCGATAGTTGCGGTTGGCCAGTGAGCCCGGGTGTCAGCACATCAAGAGCGGGAGCAGGATATTCAGAACCTTGCCCCGCGGCGATCGGTGAGCTGTGGAGAAAGGCACGCGGAGAGGGGGTACCTGAGATGCGTTCAAATCTTTTAGAAGCCGACCTTGCCAGATGCGTTGGGTATTTCTACGGGTGATGTGCATCTCGCGACCTGTACAATGCGCGTGCAAGCTTGGTCGCTAGATGCAGAAACCGCAAAGCATCAATGACTTAAAGTGTGGCGTCCCCTAGGGGATTCGAACCCCTGTTGCCGCCGTGAAAGGGCGGTGTCCTAGGCCTCTAGACGAAGGGGACGTCTTTGACCTCTGGCCGTGCCGCTTGATAGCCGGAGTGCCCCCCGCTTGCAAGCCCTCAGCCCTGTGCCAGATGAAAAGAGAGGAAAAACATCCTCTCGCAACCATCTAGCGCATCTGCTAGACGGGTCCGAGCCCGCCGCCGCAAAGAGTATCCGAACAATAGGCATAAATTCGTCTGAAATCAAGAAGTTATGGCCGATGCGTTGGATCGGGAGCGTAATCGACCAGTGCCGTCTGGTCGCTCAGCGGCAAGCGCGGCTGGGCTATGTGAAGGTTAACCTCAAGGGAGCGGGTTAGAGCGCAGGGATGAGAAAGCAGCCTTACGGTAAAGTGGATGAGGTTGTGCACGGCATATTGACGATGTGCGCGGGCGTCGCCTTTCTCGTTCTGAACGACGCCATCGCAAAGGTGCTAACCGACCGCTACGACCCGATCCAGATCGTATTCCTTCGCAATCTCATCGCTGTACCCATGATCGCTTCCGTGGCGCTCTCGCTGCGCGGGCGAAGCGCCCTGCGCACGGGCCATTTGCGCCTGCACGCTCTGCGCGGTCTGCTGATGATGTTGGCCGCCTACCTGTATTTCACCAGCCTGACCTACCTGCCCCTGGCGGAAGCTACCGCTCTCATCTTCGCCGCGCCCATCTTCATCACCGCCCTCTCGGTGCCGCTGCTGGGGGAAGCCGTGGGATGGCGTCGATGGAGTGCGGTGCTGCTTGGATTCGCGGGGGTTCTGATCGTGGTGCAACCAGGCGGCTCGACCTTCCAGCCTGCATCGCTGCTGCCGGTGGGGACGGCCTTCCTCTACTCGATCTACATGATCACCGCCAGGTGGCTCCATCCCGGCGAGAGCATGTGGACCATGATGTTCTACGTCGTGCTCTTCCCACTCCTCTACGCGGCGCCTTTTGCTCCGCTCGTGTGGGCACCGCTCCAGCTTGCGGACGTTCCCTTCTTCATAGCGATCGCGATCTGCGGCAGTGTTGGCATCACGTTGATCGGTCAAGCCTTCCGCATGGCTCCAGCCGCAGTGGTGGCACCCTTCGACTATACGGCCCTCCTTTGGGCCGCGGGCCTAGGCTGGCTCATCTGGGGAGATGTCCCCCTCTTCTGGACGATCGTCGGCGCCCTGGTGATCATGGTGAGCGGCATCATCATCGTCATCCGCGAAGCCGCCGCGCGACAGAGAAAGAACGCGTGAACTCTCTCAGCGGGTTGCCTCTAGGAGACTTTGCGACGATGTACGCCAGCGAGCGCTTTTATAGTCTGTTCAGGGGGATTTTTAGGTAGCGTGTTCCGTTGTCTTCGGGCGGGGGTAGCTGGCCGGCGCGGATGTTGACTTGCACAGACGGGAGGATCAGGGCAGGCATCGAGAGCGTGGCGTCGCGCGCCTCACGGCGGCTGACGAACTCTTCTTCGCTCACGCCTCCGGCCAGGTGGACGTTGCTCTCCTTCTGCTCCCTTACGGTGGTTTCCCACTGTGGCGCCCGCCCTCCGGGTTGATAGTCATGGCAGAGGAAAAGGCGCGTATTGTCGGGGAGGGAAAGAACCTTCTGAATGGAGCGGTAGAGCTCGCGTGCGCTGCCACCTGGGAAGTCGCAGCGCGCGGTGCCGTAATCGGGCATGAACAGCGTGTCGCCGACGAAGGCAGCGTCACCCACTACATAGGTGCAGCAGGCCGGCGTGTGCCCAGGCGTGTGCATAACGCGCACCGTTAGGCCACCGATCCGAAAGGCCTCTCCATCGGCAAAGAGATGATCGAACTGGCGGCCGTCCGGGAGGAACTCCTTCTCCAGATTGAAAACTTCCCGGAAAACCCGCTGAACCTCGCAGATATGCTGACCTATGCCGATACGCCCACCCAACTGCTGCCGGATGTAGGGGCCCGCCGACAGGTGGTCGGCGTGGGCATGGGTTTCCAGAATCCAGTCGAGCGTCCACCCTCGGTCCCGCACCAGCTTGATCAGCCTGTCGGCAGAAGCGGTGGATGTCCGCCCCGACGGCACCTCGAAGTCGAGGACGGAATCGACGATAGCGCAGCGCCCGCTGGCCGGATCGCCCACCACATAGCTGATGGTATGGGTTTGCGGATCGTACAGCGGATGCACTTCGGGCACGTGATTATCGTTGATCATGGATGCAAACCTCCGCCCGGGGCCCAATGGCTGTAAGAGCGAGTAGCTTACGTCAGGACGGATCGCTTTTGCTCAGGATTCCACCGAGCCCAACCTCGGAGCAAGTTCCGCCCGAGCCAAAAAAGGGGTAGCGCCGCCCAGCTTCATGCCTCGGGGCTGAAGGGATTTCGTCCCTGGCGGTCTTCTACTTCAACGAGCCAAAGGTCCGGGTCGCGTTTCAGCGCCCGCTCAAGATAGGCCTCTATTTCGGCCTCCGGGAGCGCCTCGTCCCGGGGCACCGCCATCCAGCCGAGGCGGCCGTCGAGGTCGCGCTGCTGGGTGTAGGCGCGGGCGGTTCCATCCAGCAGGCTGATCTTCAGCAGCAGCAGGCCGCCCATCGCTTCTCCGCGGTGACGCACCATGGCCGGAATTCCCTCTTGATTGCTTCGCCGCACGCCAGCCATTACCCAGACGTGGGTCGCGATGCGATCATCATCCCAGCTCACGCGGTCCATTCCTCTACGACAGTCAGGTCTGTCTCGGCAGGCAAGCGTTCCCGCCGCTGCGCCTCGACTTCAGTGTCATCAGCCAATTGACGTAACGCCCAGACCGCAGCGCCCCGCACCAGGGGATTCGGGTCGTCCAGGCGTGCCCTCACCTTCGGAAGAAGCGTCGGGTCGCCAGAGTTACCGGCTGCAATCAGCACATTGCGGAGAAAGCGATAGACGCCGATGCGTTTTACGGGACTCGCCGTGAAGAGCGCCCGGAACTTCTGATCATCCAGTTCCAGGAGATCCGCCAATCGCGGGGCGGTGAGTTCAATGCGGGGCAGGAAGTCGGGTTCGTGGGCGACCTGCGCGAATTTGTTCCAGGGGCAGACCGCGAGGCAGTCGTCGCAACCATAAATTCTGTTGCCCATGAGCGACCGAAGTTCGCGCGCGATCGGCCCCTTGTGCTCGATGGTGAGGTAGGAAATGCATCTTCGTGCATCCACCTGGTAGGGCGCTGGAAAGGCGCGGGTCGGGCAGATCTCCAGGCAGGCGGTGCAGGAGCCGCAGTGACTTCTTTCCGCTGCATCGGGTTCCAACTCCAGGGTGGTGAAGACCTCTCCCAGAAAGAACCAATTACCGTGCTGCCGAGACAGCAGGTTGCTGTGCTTGCCCTGCCACCCCAAGCCGGCTGCCTGTGCCAAGGGTTTCTCCATCACTGGCGCAGTGTCGACGAAAACCTTCACCTCTTCGCCGTAGTGCTCGTGCATCCAGCGCGCCAGCGCCTTCAGGCGCTTCTTGACGGTGTCGTGATAGTCACGGTTGCGGGCATAGATCGAGATGTTGCCGCGATCGGGATGCGCGAGATTGGCGAGGGGATCGGATGCGGTGCCATAATCCAGTCCCAGCACGACCACGCTGCGCGCAGCAGGCCAGAGGGCCCGAGGGTGATGGCGCCGCTCGAAGGTGTCAGACATCCAGCCCATGTCCCCGTGGCGACCCTTGGCCAGATAGTCCGCGAGGCGCCACTTGACCTCGGCCCCCAGTTCCGCCGGAGCAAAGCCGACGGCATCGAAGCCGAGCGATAGCGCCTGCTCGCGAATCTCGGCCTTGGCGGCTGTGGACATGCTGTGGCTTAGGCCTCCTCAGTCTTATAAGGAGGAAGATCGCCCAGCGCCTGCTGCTCAAAGAAGAGGGCCGCGAAATCCTCGAGCGTTCCCGCTGAGATCGCCGAACGCAGACCGGCCATGACCTCCTGAAAGTAATAGAGGTTGTGGAGGGTTAGAAGGATCGGCCCCAGCATTTCTTCGGCGCGGAAAAGATGATGCACATAGGCGCGGGACCAGCCGTGGCATGCCGGACACCGACAGCCAGGGTCGAGGGGGCGAAAATCGTCTCGGTGACGCGCATTGCGCAGATTGATCACGCCTCTTCGGGTGTAGCCACGTCCCGTCCGCCCGCTGCGGGTGGGGATGACGCAGTCAAACATGTCGACACCGCGGAGCACGGACTTGACGAGGTCGTCGGGTGTGCCCACCCCCATCAGGTAGCGCGGCCGAGTAGCGGGTAAGGCGGGCAGGGTGAAATCCAGAACCTCCAGCATGACCTCCTGAGGTTCCCCGACCGCCAATCCCCCGATGGCATAGCCATCGAAGCCGATATCGGTGAGACCCTGAGCCGACTCCTGGCGAAGCGTCTCCTGAACGCCGCCCTGGACGATCCCAAAAAGCCCATACCCCGGTCGCTCTTCAAAAGCGCTCTTGCAGCGTTCGGCCCAGCGCAATGACAGACGCATGGCGCGCGCTGCCTCTTCCTCGGGCGCAGGAAAGCCGATGCACTCGTCAAGCTGCATGGTGATGTTCGAGTCCAGCAGATGCTGAATCTCCAC
>JAJUFM010000018.1 GCA_029265995.1 Rhodospirillaceae bacterium
CACTCGCCGGCAACAGACAAGGAGATGTTACGCATGAAAAAGGTGTTAGCCGCTACAGCCGTGCTGGCCTTGACGATTACCACTCCCGCACTCGCTCAACTGGACCGGCACCAGAATCCCAGCCTGAACAGCTATGTGGGACACGCTACCGAGACGCAGTACCAGCAACCGACAGCTTTCGGTACCTCTGACCGGACTGTTCTGCAAGTAGGGCCTCTAGGCACCGGCAATCCCAGCCTGGAATCCTTCAATCCCAATAGTGCCTCCTCTTCGCCGACGCTTCGGCAGACCGCACCGGGCATAGCAGAAAACCCGAGCTTCGATTGGATCGAGCAGCCCAATATCGGCGCCTAGATCTGAAATCGTAGCACTATCATACGCCTAAAGTAGGCCGCATCCGGTCGGGCCCGAGAAACCCGATCGGACGCGGCCTTTTCTTTTTCTCCACCAAACATTCTACGTCCTCTCCCACGCCGACTCACACGTGCCTCCTCGATAACCACACCACGCCCGGTAGCCCGAGGCTGTCCGGGAGGTGCAACCCAGAAAGAAATCTCGAGGAGGCTATAGTAATGGTAAAGAAGATCCTGTTTGCTGCTGTTGCTAGTTTCGCGCTCGCTGCCCCTGCTCTGGCCCAGCTTGAGCAGCACCAGAACCCGAGCCTGAACGGCTATGTCGGTCATGCCACAGATTCTCAGTATCGGCAGCACCCTGCCTTCAGCACCGTACCGTCGCGGGTCAAGGTCAAAGGGGTGGAGCGCGTCGGCTCTGGGAACCCAAGCCTGGAATCCTTTAATCCGAACGCTGTAAGTCCACAGTCCTCGCGCTTTGGTACCTCTCCGAGCCTTGCGGAAAACCCTGACTTCAACTGGATTGATCAGTCGGACGTTGGCGCCTAATCGCTAGGTATTGACGGCGATCTGCTGAGACTTCACGACCTCAGCCACTAGCGCATCCAGCGGGACCTCCCCTGGATGCGCTTTATGTTCGTGATCAGCGCCAGAACAAGGAGCGCGGGCGGCTCGGTCGCTCGGGGGGTCGCAACTCCTCCTGCCAGACCCTCACCAGTTCCGGATCCTCCTGCAAGCTTCTCAAACGTTCGATGCGCTCTTCCGTCGCTGGATGGGTGCGGAGGAGCGAGGGCGTGCTGCTTTGAGCCCGCCCGGTCAGGAAGTACCAGAGGCCGTGCTGCTGCCGCTCCAGCTTTGTCAGGGCGGCGGCGAGTCCGTAGGGATCGCCAGTCAGGGCAACCGCTTCCAGGTCGGCGTCAAACTCTCGGGTCCGCGATAGCGCAAGCTGAAGGAGCGAGGCGGCGGTGGGCGCGAAAGCCAGCAGTAAGGCTCCCAGGATCCAGCCGATCCCGGCATCACCGGTCAAGAGGAGCGGGAGTCCGAAGAACAGCAGCAGGATTCCCGTAAACCCCATGATGCGGGTGAGCCGCGACAGCGTATCCGCGAGGTTCATTACCCAAAGATCATGGTTCACGATATGGCCGATCTCATGTGCCATCACCGCGGCGAACTCTCGGGCATTCAACTGCTGCAGAAGCCCGGTGGTCACCGCTATGGCGGCCTTGCCTCGCGCTCCTACGGTGAAGGCGTTGAGCTGTCTGCTTGGCATATGATAGAGCGTCGGTACCTGCGGAAGCTCCGCACGCCGCGACAGCTGGTCGAGAATGGCATAGCCTCTCGGGAACTGATGGCGGGCGATCGGGCGCGCGCCGAGCATGGCGAGCGCTGCGGCTGGCTCAAGTCGAGGTCCGAGGAGTACTGCCAGTAGCCAACCCAGCGCGGCCCACAGGCTGGCGGTAGGTCCCAATAGCAGCAGCGCGCAGACTGCCAGCAACAGACCCATTCCCACCAAGAGCAGAAGCGATTGCAAGAGGTTGCGGCGCCTGTGTCGTCGCCGCTGCGTTTCGTTTAGCTGGACCAGGGGATAAGGCTGCAAGGTGTTGCACCTAGGGCGCAGCGACGCGCAGGTCCAACTCGCGCTGCCGCCCGTCGCGGATGATCGTCAAGGTAACGCTATCGCCTACACGCACGAGACCGATCCGATTGCGCAAATCGGAAGCGTTACGAATCTCACGTCCATCGACAGCGATGACGAGATCGCCACGCCTCAGGCCGCCGCGTTCCGCCGAAGAGCCGCGCTCCACCGAGGTGATCAGGGCGCCGTTGAGGGTGTTCAGTCCAAAGGCGTCCGCGAGATCAGGCGTCAGGTTCTGAATCGATACGCCGATGCGCCCTCGCTCCACCCTGCCGTAGGCGACCAGCTGCTCCATGACGGCGCGCGCCAGATTGACCGGGACAGCGAAGCCAATGCCGATATTTCCCCCTGAGCGGCTCAGGATCGCTGTGTTGATCCCGATGAGTTCGCCGCGCGAGTTGACGAGGGCGCCACCCGAATTGCCGGGATTGATGGAGGCGTCGGTCTGGATGAAGTCCTCATAGCCGCCCTGATTGATACCAGTGCGCCCAAGGGCGGAGATGATGCCGCTGGTGATCGTCTGGCCGAGACCAAAGGGATTGCCGATGGCGAAGACGAGGTCCCCGACCTGCAGCGTGGAAGAGTTGCCAATGGGCGCCGCCTGAAGTTCGCGGCCGGACACCCGGAGGAGGGCGATATCGGTAGCGGGATCGGTTCCGACCACCTCCGCAGGTTCCTGGCGACCGTCAAAAAGCGAGACGACAATCTGGTCGGCGTTCTCGATCACATGATTGTTGGTCAGGACAAGCCCGCGGCCTGCATCGACAATCACCCCGGATCCGGCAGAGAGTACCTGCCGCTGAGGGGGTGCCTGGAACTCCGGTAAACCAAAAAAGCGGCGGAAAAAGGGATCCTGTAGCAGCGGATTCTGCCGCACCGGCACTTGATGACGGGTCGAGATGTTAACCACAGCTGGCGTGACCTGGGCCAGTTCCGGCGCCACTGTCAGCACGCCGCGGCTGGGATCGAGCTGAAACGCCCGCGCTGTTGACGGCAGGCAGGAGAGGGCCGCTATGCCGCCGAGAAGCGAGAGAAACTGCCGACGATGCGCAGCAGCGCCAGCAGAAGATTCTAGGCTTTCTACGCGGTCTCTATAGGCCATCTTTATCCCCAGGGTCCTCTTGGTCTCGCGGCTTCGGTCTGCCCCGCCATCTGCCGCAGCCGAGCCACTCGGTTAGCGGTGCGCGGGTGGGTGGAGAACAGGCTGTCTACCTTGTTGGCATGCAAGGGATTGATGATGAAGAGGTGCGCTGTCGCCGGGTTTCGCTCCGCGATTTGATTGTCAATTTGCTTGGCCGAGCGGTCGATTTTCTCCAGAGCCGAGGCAAGCCACAAGGGCTGACCGCAGATTTGCGCGCCAACCTCATCGGCACGATACTCCCCGGTGCGCGATACGGCCATCTGCACCAGCATGGCTGCGAGGGGCGCCAGAATCACGGTTAGGATAACCCCGATAAAGCCGAGCGGATTGTTGTTGTTCTGACGGTTGCCGCCGAAAAAGAGCGCGAAGTTCGCAAGCATGGAGATGGCGCCTGCGAGGGTTGCCGAAATCGTCATGATCAAGGTGTCACGGCTTTTCACGTGGGCGAGCTCGTGAGCCATGACCCCTGCAACCTCTTCCCACGTGAGGCGGCGCAACAGGCC
Organism: Rhodospirillaceae bacterium; assembly: GCA_029265995.1. Taxonomy (GTDB): domain Bacteria; phylum Pseudomonadota; class Alphaproteobacteria; order Kiloniellales; family DSM-21159; genus Aquibaculum. Next base: position 3,631 of record JAJUFM010000018.1, read on the forward strand.
GGTAGTGGCGGCGACCGAGGCGTTCTCGGGGTTACGGCCAGTGGCAAAGGCATTGGGCTGATCATTCTCGATGATAAAGACCTTTGGCATCGGCAGTCCGGCATTTTCTGCCAGACGTTCCACGATATTGTAGAACTCCGGTGCCGTCCTCTTGTCCACCTGGCGCGCGCCATACATGCGCAGCACAGCCTTGTCGCTGTTCCAGTAGGCAAAGAAGTTCATCCCCAGCGCGAAGACCAGCGCTATGAGCATACCGCTCGAACCGCCGAGCAGGTAACCGACGGCCAAAAAGAGCGCGGTCATTCCGGCAAGCAGGAGGGCAGTCTTGAAGTAATTCATGACGAAGGATAATTGGGAAGAAGACGAGACCGTTCAAGTCTCAGCGCAAGTAGTAATTGAGGCCCCTTTTGCCTATGCACGGATTCAAGAGCCATACGCCAGTCCCGGCCGACGCGCGGCTCAGCGGCGCGCGCAAGCCTCCCAAGCCGGTGAACCGCGAAAAGCTGGAACGCGCTGCCGAAGAGAAGCGCCAGGAGCAGGAGCGGCCCCTAGAGGTCGGTGGTCCGGAAGGGCCGGAACCGACCCGCTACGGCGATTGGGAGCGCAAGGGCATCTGTGTCGACTTCTGACTCGGCGCATAACCGCCAATAAATCGGTCTGAGCTGCTTACCGCTCCGGGCGCTGACTGATTGACGCGGCGGGCGTCAGGGGTTCTCCATGTACCACCGCAGCAGGGCGATCGCCTCCTTGCTGTCCCAGGGAGCTGCCCCTTCCGCGCGCGCCACGACCTGCCCCTCGCGGTCGATCACGAAGGTGGTGGGGAGCCCGCGTGTTTCGAAGGCGCGCATGAGGTGGCCGCGAGGGTCCAGCCAGATGCCGAGGTTGTCCAGGCCCTGCTCCTGATAGAAGGGCTCCACCATCTCAAGACCCTTGCGGTCGTTGGAGACCACCAGAACCTGAAAATCCTCGCCTCCGAGTTCCGCCTCTAGTGCATCCAAAGCCGGCATTTCCTCGACGCAGGGAGCGCACCAGGTTGCCCAGAAATTGACGAGCAGTACCTGCCCGGCATAGTCAGCGAGGGCGACTTCCTGTTCCTGCCCATCGATGATGGCGGTGAAGCTGGCGTCCGGTGCGGCCTGCTGCTCGAGATTTATTCCGTCGCTGAACCAACCTTCAAGCGGCGGCTGCCCTTCCGATGCCAAGGCGCCATAGCCAGTCAGCGTCCAAGCGACCACCCACACCCCAAGGAAAAGCTTTCTAATCATCGCCTCCATCCGCTACACCACAGCCATGACGGACCAGCACGACAAAAGCAGGCCGGAAGCCGGCGCCAATGCCATGTGGGGCGGGCGCTTCGCAGCCGGACCCGACGCCATCATGGAGCGCATCAATGCCTCCATCGATGTCGACCGCCGCTTCTATCGCCAGGATATCGCTGCCAGCCGCGCCCATGCGGCCATGCTGGTCGCCCAAGGCATCATCTCTGCCGAAGATGGGGAAGCGATCGAGAAAGGGCTAGAGCAGATCCTGGGTGAAATCGACGCAGGGGAGTTCGCATTCTCCACCGCGCTCGAGGACATTCACATGAATGTAGAGGCGCGCTTGCGGGAGTTGATCGGTCCCGCGGCTGGGCGGTTGCACACCGCCCGCTCCCGCAACGACCAGGTGGCGACCGACTTCCGCCTCTGGGTGCGCGACGCACTGGATCAGCTGGATGAAGGCCTGGCGGACTTGCAGGCGGCCCTGCTGGATCTGGCCGAGAAGGAAGCCGCTACGGTGATGCCGGGCTATACCCACTTGCAGGCGGCACAGCCGGTCACTTTCGGCCATCATCTGCTCGCCTATGTGGAGATGATTGGGAGGGACCGTGGGCGCTTCGCCGATAGCCGCCGCCGGATGAACGAGTCTCCCCTGGGAGCGGCAGCGCTGGCCGGCACCTCCTTTCCCATCGACCGGCAGATGACGGCACAGGCGCTGGGCTTCGCGCGCCCCATGGCCAACTCCATAGACGCTGTATCGGATCGAGACTTCGCGCTGGAGTTTCTAGCGGCGGCATCGATCCTTGCCGTACATCTCTCCCGCTTCGCGGAGGAGATCGTTCTCTGGTGCTCGGAAGGCTTCCGCTTCATCCAGCTGTCGGACGCCTTCACCACCGGCTCCTCGATCATGCCGCAAAAGAAGAATCCGGACGCCGCGGAGTTGGTTCGCGGTAAGGCCGGTCGCGTCATCGGCTCGCTCAACACGCTGCTGATCGTGATGAAGGGCCTGCCGCTCACCTACGGCAAGGATATGCAGGAGGACAAGGAGCCCGTCTTTGATGCCTTCGACACCCTTGCTCTCTGCGTCGCTGCGACGACTGGCATGGTGCGGGACATGCGGGCGGACGCAGAGAAGATGCGTGCCGCCACCACCAAGGGCTTCCTGACCGCTACGGATCTGGCCGATTGGCTCGTAAGGGTGCTCGGGCTGCCCTTCCGCGATGCTCATCATGTCACCGGCACGCTGGTGGCAAAGGCCGAAGCCGCCGGCCTGGATCTGGCGGAGCTGCCGCTTTCTGCCATGCAGGAGGTGGAGCCGCGGATCACGGACGACGTCTACTCCGTTCTCACCGTGGAGCGCTCGGTCGCTAGCCGCAGTGTCTACGGCGGCACGGCGCCCGAGCAGGTTCGTGCGGCCGTCGCCGCAGCCCGGGAGCGCTGGTCGTGAAGCGCACGCTCATTCTGCTGCTGACCGTGGCGGGGCTGACAGCTTGCGGGGTGAAGGGCGACCCGGCCCCGCCGGAGGGTGAAGAGGCGCTTTATCGCCTCAAGGATCGCCAGTATCCGGCGCCCTATACCGTGGTACACCCTTCCCCGGAGAGCAGTGAGTGAGCAGCTTTTTTCAGTATCGGGACGGTCAGCTTCATGTGGAAGATCTGACCGTCGCCTCGCTTGTGGATGAAGTCGGCACTCCCTTCTACCTTTACTCCGCCGGCGCCATGGAAGAGGCCTACACGCGATTCTCCGGCGCACTTTCGGCACAGGGTCTCGATGCTCTCGTCTGCTATGCGGTCAAGGCCAATCCGCATTTGGCGGTGATCGGCACCTTCGCGAAGCTGGGCGCCGGGGCAGACGTGGTTTCCGAAGGTGAACTGCGCCGTGCCCTCGCAGTAGGGGTGCCCCCTGAAAAGATCGTCTTCGCTGGTGTCGGCAAGACGGCGGCAGAGCTGGCTTTCGCTCTGGACGCGGGAATTCTGCAGTTCAACGTGGAGTCGATGGAGGAGTTGCAGCTCCTCAACCGGATCGCCGTCCAGAAGGGGCTGAAGGCTCCCATCTCGCTGCGGGTCAATCCAGACGTGGATGCGCGCACCCACGCCAAGATCACCACCGGCAAGGCCGAAAACAAGTTCGGCGTGGGCTACGACGACGCCGCCCAGGTACTGCATCAGGCGCAGGACCTGCCCGGGATCAAAGTTGTCGGCCTCGCCACCCACATCGGCTCCCAGATTACCGAACTTGACCCCTATGAGGCCGCCTTTACCCGCGTCGCGCGGCTCTACAAAGAGCTGAGGGAGGCCGGGCTGCCGGTGCGACGTCTCGATCTGGGCGGTGGCCTCGGCATTGCCTACCAGGGCGAGGAACTGCCCTCGCCGGAGAACTATGCCGCCGTTGTGGCGCGCACTGTTGGTCACCTGGATGTTCCGCTGGTCTTCGAACCCGGTCGGCATCTGGTCGGCCAGGCAGGCTTGCTGGTGTCGCGGGTTCTCTACGTCAAGAAGGGCCGCAGTCGCCGCTTCCTCATCCTTGATGCCGGCATGAACGACCTGATGCGCCCGGCGCTCTATGAGGCCTGGCACGAAATCCTGCCGCTGCACGAACCGGCCACGGACGAGCGGATTGCCTGTGACGTGGTGGGCCCAATCTGCGAAACGGGGGACCTTTTCGCGGAAGGGCGGGCGCTGCCGCCCCTCGAGGCAGGAGATCTGGTGGCCTTTGCCTCCGCCGGCGCCTATGGCGCCGCCATGGCTTCCACCTACAATTCCCGACTGCCGGCGCCGGAGGTCATGGTGCGAGGCTCGAGGTGGGACGTGATCCGTTCGCGTCCGACCTACGAAGAGATGATGCGGCCGGAAAAGCTGCCCGATTGGCTATAGCGGCGACGATCCGCCCCCGCCCTGCCCGACTTGTCGTTCCCACCAGCTCGTCGTCCTGAGTGCAGCGAAGAATTTCGGGGGGCCGAGCTCCTTTCGCTCCAGATCCGTCGCTGCGCTCAGGACGACGCCGGTGAGGCTACGCAAGTCCGCCCTAAGCGCAGCTCTTCTCTGCCAGTAGCCAGACCTCTTCCGCTTCCTCCTCAAAGGGCTCGGCCAGGGGCGAAGCCCAGCGGGCAAGCGGGGTGAAGCCGCTGCCGGTCAGCATCGCATCGACCTCCTCGAGGGTGAAGACGTGATGGATCGCTGTCTGCTCCTCCACTTCCTCTCCTTTTCGGAAGCGGTAGTGAGTGGTCAGCACGCGGGTCTTTTCATTATAGAAGTTGCGTGCGCGCATCTCGATCCCCCCGCGTTGCAGGCGCACGCGCGGCTCCAGAAAAGGCAAGAGCGTTTCTGCGAGATTGGCGCTGTGGAGTAGCAAGCGGGCGCCGGGCCGGAGGCAGGAGGCCGTGGCCTTGAGGATCGCTGTGGTTGCCTCGGCATCCTGATAGCCGACCGAATTGCCGAGCCAAAAGGCACCGGCGCAGCGTCCGGGCCAGGGAAGATCGCGCAGATCGCGCTGCCAGAGTTCGAGCTCCACCTCCGCAGCCTTGGCAAACGCACGGGCCGCTGCCAGGGAAGCAGGCGAAAGGTCCACTCCCACCGGCCGATAGCCGAGCTGGGCCAGCGGTACCGCCAGGCGCCCGTCGCCGCAGGCGAGATCCAGCACCGGATCCTCAGAATCAAGATCGAGGGCATCGGCGATCAGGGCAACTTCCTGGGCCGTTCTCTCCGGGGAACAGGCGTTGCGCCACAAATCCGCGGCCAGACCCTCAAAGAAGGTGAGATACCAATCTTTCGCCGCCTCGGGAGCTTTACTCATAAGCGCTGATCTCGCGGCAAGTAGAGGATGTACCAGAGGAGAGACAGCACCTGCAGGCCCAGCACGCCCCCAAAGGCGATGCGATAGGCTTCTGGTGGATAGTGCCCCTGGGCATCGGGCGCGACCAGGTCGAGAATGCCGCCGATAGCGAACTGCATGACAAAGGCGCCGGTGAAAACCATGAGGTTCAGGGAGGTATTAACCCGCCCGCCCAGATCCAGTGGGAAGGAGCGGGCAAGTCGCGGGTAAATGACCATGCAGAGGTTGGAGGTGAAGCCAAAGGCCATCCAGGGAAGTGCGGAAAGCGGGGCGATTTCGAGAAGGATGGCCAACTGCGGCAGCATGAAGAGGAGGGCGCCCAGGATCATGGTGGTATCCAGCCCGAGGCCAAGCCGTTCCATAGCTTCAGCCAGAAGGCCCCCGAACAGGAAGCCGATGGTCATGGATAGCGCCAGAGCTAGAAGAATGTTGGCGACCGCGCGGGAGCCCATGCCGGCCACGTCGGACAACCAGGGGCCGGCCCAGAGGCCCTGCAACGCCAGGCCGGCGGCCAGGCTGGATACCGCCAGGGGAACCGCGGCCCAGAAGATCCGGCTACCCAGAACCTGCCGCAGGCCCGCAAGCTGCTGAGCCAGGCTGCTTCGCCCCTGCTCCGCCTCGCCGCGGGGCGGCACGAGCAGGAAGATCAGCGAGGAGACGAGCAGCGTTGCGCCTGAAAGAATCAGGAAGAGGGTGCGCCAGTCGAAGAGATCGAGGGCGGCTTCGACGGGAGCGGTCGCCGTGGCCGCGCCCAGGCCACCAACCATCAGGAAGCAGCCGTTCACCAGCGCCCAGCGCCGCGGCGGGAACCAAAGGCTGAGCGCCTTCAGGGAAGCCATCAGGCCGCCCGCGCAGCCGAGGCCGATCAGTGCGCGACCGATCAAGAGCATGGTCAGGTTCTGGCCAAGGGCGAAGATGACGCCCCCGACGGCGGCCGAGAGTAGCAGGACCGCCTGCACTCGCCGCGGGCCAAAGCGGTCGAGCAGTAGCCCGAGAGGCAGTTGAGCACAGGCAAACGCCAGGAAGTAGGCAGCAGTCAGTAGCCCGAGATCGGAGGCATCGAGCCCGAGCTCGCTAAACAAGCGCCCTGAAATGACCGCATTCACCGAGCGGAAGAGGTAGGACAGGAAGTAGCCGCCCGCGAAGGGAAGGACTACCAGCGCAATTACTTGAAGAAGATTGAGATCGAGCTTGCGTTCCGCCGGTCCCGTCGTCCGACGGGCCTGCGCCTCTGATGACATAGCCGCTTTTTCCTCTGCCTCCCGATTCCGCGGTCCGACCGTAAGCGGATGCAGGCTTCTCCACAACTACTGCCGCCTCATGGCTGCTGCCCGCGGCAAAGGGTTTATCCAGCGCCGGGCGAGCGATTATGAAGAAGCCTGCTTTCAACTGGCGGGGGCGCGCGTGGACTGGCTCTGGATACCGATCACCATTGGGGCGGCCCTCTTTCAGAATGTTCGGACAGCCCTGCAAAAGCATCTGACGGGTCGGTTGTCCACCTACGGCGCTACCTTTACCCGCTTCGTCTATGGGCTCCCGCTGGCCTTTGGCTATGTACTGCTCCTCAACCAGGGCTTCGGGCTCCACATCCCCCAGACTGATCTCGTCTTCCTTTGCTGGGTGGTTCTGGGAGGGGTTTGCCAGATCCTCGCTACCGGCGCGCTGCTCGCCTGCTTCAAGCAGCGCAATTTCGCGGTGGGGACGGCTCTTTCAAAGAGCGAAGTGGTGCAGGCCGCCATCTTTGCCTTGGTCTTCCTGGGGGAGCGGGTGACAGCGCTGGGCATTGCGGCCATCGCCCTCGGCACTGTTGGCGTCATGCTCATTGCCGTGGAGAAGGGCCAGCTTGGCGTGAAGGGCCTGATCGCTGGGCTAAAGGGGCGTGCAGCTCTTCTAGGCCTGGCTTCCGGTGCTCTCTTTGCCATTTCCTCTGTCGCCTTCCGTGGCGCGGCTTTGCAGACCGGCCACGAGTCCTTCCTGATGGCGGCAGGTTGGACGCTGCTCGCGTCTATCCTGCTTCAGACGCTGCTGCTGGGTGTCTGGCTGCACCGGCGCGAACCTGGCGAACTCGGTCGGGTGTTCGCAAACTGGCGGATTGCAGGGCTCGTCGGAGTGACCGGCGTGCTGGGCTCTGCCTGCTGGTTTACGGCTATGACGATCCAGCAGGTCGCCTACGTGCGAACCCTGGGCATGATCGAATTGGTCTTTACTTTCCTGGTCTCGACTCTGGTGTTCCACGAACGCCACAGTGCCCGAGAGACCTTGGGTATTCTGCTGCTGATTGGCGGAATCCTCTTAGTGCTCAATCGCTAAAGGTGTCGGTCGGCTCTGCCCTTTCCGGAAGGGGGCGACTTCGCCACAATCCGTCCCGAGTGGGGAAAGGTAGCAGGGAGTTCTGAGGGTGAGCGATACCTCCTTTGACGTAGTGGTTGTCGGCGGGGGCGTGATCGGCAGCGCGACTGCCTACTTCCTCGCGGCGTGTCCGGACTTCAATGGGCGGATCGCGGTGATCGAAAAGGATCCCTCCTACCAGAGCGGAGCCACCGGCCGCTCTGCCGGGTCAATTCGGCAGCAGTTCTCGACGCCGGAAAACGTCGCCATCTCCCGCTTCGGCGCCACTTTCCTGAAGAACATAGGCGACTGGCTGGAGGTGGAGGGGCAGCGGCCGGACGTTCAGCTGCAGGAGAAGGGCTATCTCTTTCTGGCCAGCCGGGGCGGGCTGGAGATCTTGCGCAACAGTCATGGGGTGCAGCGCGCCGGTGGCGCCCAGGTGGTGCTGCTCGATCCCGAGGGCCTTCGGCAGCGCTTCCCTTGGATCAGTGTGGAGGGGCTGGCGGCCGGATCTCTCGGCTTGGCCGATGAGGGCTGGTTCGATCCCTTTGCGCTGCTTCAGGCCTTCCGTGCCAAGGCGCGCAGTTTGGGGGTTACCTACCTCGCCGACACCGTGACCGACCTGGAGCAGATCGGCCACAAGATCCAGGGGGTTCGCCTGGCCTCAGGCGCGCGTCTAGCCTGCGGGTGGCTAGTCAACGCAGCGGGGATCCAGGGGCGGCGCGTGGCCCGCATGGCCGGTCTCGAAATCCCGGTTCACCCGCGCAAGCGCTGTGTCTTCGTCTTCGACTGTCGCGAGCGGTTGCAGCACTGCCCCTTGGTGATCGACCCGAGCGGTCTCTACTTCCGCCCAGAGGGGGAAGGCTATATCTGCGGGATCTCGCCGGCAGAAGGGGAAGCTGATCCTGACTGCGAGGACCTCGAGGTGGACCACCATCTCTTTGAAGAGCGCCTCTGGCCGCTCTTGGCGGAGCGGGTGCCCGCCTTCGAAGCGATCAAGCTGACCGGTGCCTGGGCGGGCCACTATGACGTCAACAGCTTCGACCAGAACGCCATCCTGGGGCCGCACCCGGACGTCACCAACTTCCTCTTCGCCAATGGTTTCTCCGGGCATGGCTTGCAGCAAAGCCCGGCGGTCGGCAGGGGTTTGATGGAACAGATCGTTTACGGCGAATGGCGCAGCCTCGACCTCTCGCGCTTCTCTTTCGAACGAATTGGGCGGAACGAACCGGTGCGCGAACTGGCGGTAGTCTGATCCTCTCAGCTCTGAATGCGCCAGCCGCGAGCGAAAAGCCGCCACGCGAGCAGCCCCAGTCCAAACACGAGCGTGGAGCAGAGCAGAAAGCCGAAGAGCGGCGATGCCTCGGCCGCTCCGGTAAAGCCGCTGCGGAAGCCGTCGATCAGATAGAAGATAGGGTTGGTATGCATCAGGATCTGGCCAGTCTCCGGCAGCAGTGCGGGCGTGAAGAAGGTACCCGAGAGCAAGCCGAGAGGCATGACGATAAAGGTGTCGATCACCGCATAGCGATCCCACTTGTCCGCCCACATGCCGGTGAGGAAACCAAGCAGCGCGAAGAGCAGGCTGCCCAGGACCGCAAAGCCGACGATCGGAAACAGGCTTGCCAGCGGAACAGGCACCAGCAGGACCAGCACGCCAAGTGCGATTGAGCCGGTGATAAGCGCGCCGGTGGCCGCTGCGGTTACATAGGCAACGACCGTTTCCAGGGGCGTAAGCGGCGCCATCAGGAGGTCCCCGAGCATCCCCTCCAGCTTGTCATAAAGTAAGCTGAAAGCGGCATTCTCGAAGGCGCCGTGAAAGAGGGCGAAGGCGGCGATACCGGGCACGAGGAAACCAATGGCAGAGACCCCGGGCTGAAGCTCGATCGTACTCGGCCAGGCCAGCGTGAAGACGGCCAGGAACATGAGCGAGTAGATCAGCGCCCCGCCCACGCTCTCCGGCGCATTCCGCCGATAGCGCATGAGTTCACGGCGGTAGAGCGACCAAAGCGGATACCAGGCAACTCGGCCCCAGGAAGGGGGAGTGCGCCAAGCTGGCTCTAGCCGCGACGACATCAGGGCTTGAGCTTGTAGCCGCGGGATACCAGACCGTATGCCAGAGCCCAGAGCACGGCATTCACGACCCCTACGATGACCGCACCGCGCAGGATGTCGCCATCATGCACCCCTATGAGGCCGTAGCGGAAGCCGTCGATGAGGTAGAAAAAGGGATTGAGGTGGGCGATGAACAGCCAGTTCTCCGGAAGCCGCTCGACCGAATAGAAGGTGCCCGAAAGGAACGACAAGGGCACCACCACAAAGTTGGTTACGGCGGCGATGTGGTCGAACTTTTCAGCCCAGATACCGCCGATCAGCCCCAGCAGGGCCAGCATCAGCGAGGCGTTGAAGGCAAACCAGAAGATCGCGATCGGCTGATGCAGGGGCAGCGGCACGAAGACCATCATCGCAACCCCGGTAACCAGGCCCACCAGCAGCCCCCGCGTAACTCCCGCTGCCGCATAGGCCAGGGTGAACTCAAAACTGGAGAGCGGCGGCATCAGGACGTCGACGATGTTACCCTGCACCTTGGAGATCAGCACCGAGGAGGAGGTATTGGCAAAGGAATTTTGGAGCATGGTCATGACGATCAGGCCCGGCGCGAGAAAGAGCGCGTAGGGCAGGCCATGCACCACCAGATCGCCGCGGCCGAGCGCCAGCGTGAAAATCGCCAGGAACAGCAATGCCGTCACCATGGGCGCCAGCACTGTCTGGGTGATCACATTGAGGAAGCGCCGCACTTCCTTCAGATAGAGAGTCCAGAGGCCGAGCCAGTTTACCTGGCCGAGCGGGCGCGGCGCCGGCGGCTGCACCGCTGGGCGGGAGGGCGAGCTGCTGTCAAACATGGCTTCGAAATAGCGGGCCGTCCGCGTTCCGACAAGGGCAGCTCCTGCGTAGCTGCTCCGCAGTCCCTGCAGGAAAAGCAACTTTGAGCGATAAACCTCGCAAGCGGCGCGGTCCGCGCAAGGCGACGCCGGACTATTTGCAACGAGCGGCGCTTTTCCATCTGGAGCGCTATGCCAGCTCCTCGGCCAGCTTGCGCCGGGTGCTGCTGCGCAAGGTCGCGCGCTCTGCAGAGGCGCACGGCACCGATCGTGAGGAGGGAGCTGTCGAAGTGGAGCGGTTGCTTGTCCGCTTGCAGGAGCAGGGTCTGCTGAATGACGTAGCCTATGCCGAGTCGCGTGCGCGTGCGCTGCGACGCCGGGGCGCTTCAGCCGCCGGCGTGCGGGCCCGGCTCGCGGTAAAGGGCATCAGCCGCGACCTCGCCGAGCAGGCCCTGGCCGCTGCGGCCGAGGAAGAAGGAGGTGATGCCGAGCTAGCCGCCGCCATCGCTTTCGCCCGCCGCCGCCGTCTCGGGCCTTGGCGTCTTCCGGAACAGCGCGCCGAACGACGCCTGCGCGACCTTGCCGCCCTCGGCCGTCAGGGCTTCAGCGGCACCCTGGCCCGCAAGGTAATCGACGCGGAAGACATCGAAGCGCTGGAGAGGCTGTTGGTGGAAAGCTTGGAGGAGTAGGGCCACAGATAAACAGCCCTGAACGCCCGCGCCCTCTGCGGATGCTTGCAGCGACAGGGTTGAGGGTTGCTGAGATCTCCACGGTCCGCTTCTCCATCTTTAGGACGCCCGCCAGCACCCTCAGAGAGTTGTTCCGCTTTTGGTCCCTGCTATCTTCAGGTCGTGACAGCTTTACCCGCGCCGCTCCTGCCTGCGTCTTTCGCTGCCTGGTTCCAGTCCCGGAGCTGGGAGCCGCATGCGCATCAGCTCGAGCTGCTGGCCCACGCCCGCGACGGGCGATCGGCCCTATTGATCGCTCCGACCGGCGGTGGGAAGACGCTGGCCGGCTTTCTGCCCAGCCTGATCGAGCTTGCGGAGGAGCCCTCGGCGGGGCTGCATACGCTCTATGTTTCCCCGCTCAAGGCGCTGGCGGTGGATGTGGCGCGCAATCTCATGCGGCCGGTGGATGATCTCGGGCTCGACCTGGCAATTGAGACCCGCAGCGGCGATACGCCAGACAGCAAGCGACGGCGCCAGCGGGAGCGCCCGCCGCAGCTCCTGCTGACCACGCCGGAATCCCTCGCCTTGCTGCTCTCCTATCCGGACGCTCCGCAGATCTTCGGCTCTTTGAAGGCGGTCATCGTCGATGAGATCCACGCACTAGCGCCCAACAAGCGCGGCGAATTGCTCGCTCTCGGCCTGGCGCGCCTGCAGCGCCTGGCGCCCGCTATGCGCAGGATCGGCCTCTCCGCCACGGTACGAGATGAGGCGGCGCTGCTCCGCTGGCTGTCGCCCGGTGGCGAAGACGACGGACAGGTTGCGCTGGTAAGGGGCCAGGGCGGGGTCGAGCCGGAGATCGAGATCCTGACGAGCAAGGAGGCCCTGCCCTGGGCCGGCCACATGGCGCTCTATGCTTTGCCGGACGTCTATGAACGACTCTGTCGTGCGGGCACATCGCTGGTCTTCGTGAATACCCGCGCTCAGGCTGAGCTCGTCTTTCAGGAGCTCTGGCGCCTGAACGAGAAGGGGCTGGCCATCGGCCTGCATCACGGCAGCCTATCGGTGGAGCAGCGGCGCAGGGTGGAAGCCGCCATGGCGGAGGGGCGGCTGCGCGTGGTGGTCGCCACCTCCTCCCTGGATCTCGGGATCGACTGGGGGGATGTAGATCTGGTGATACAGGTAGGGGCCCCCAAGGGAGCCGCCCGATTGCTGCAGCGCCTCGGCCGGGCCAATCATCGTCTCGATCGACCGAGCCGGGCCTTGTTGGTGCCCGGCAACCGCTTTGAGGTGCTGGAATGCCAAGCCGCCATTGAGGCCATCCGCGCCCACAGCCTTGACGGAGAAGAGGTGCGCGCCGGCGGCCTCGACGTCCTCGCGCAGCATATCCTGGGTATGGCCTGCTCTGCACCTTTCCGCGCGGAGGCGCTTTATGAGGAGATAACCTCCGCCCCGCCCTATGCGGATTTGAGGCGCTCGGACTTCGCCGCAGTTCTCGATTTTGTCGCCAGCGGCGGCTATGCGCTGCGCAGCTATGAACGCTTCCGGCGCCTAAAGCAGGATGACAAGGGCCGCTGGCGGGTGGCCGGCCCGGCGCACGTCCGCCGCTATCGTTTCAATCTCGGCGTGATCGTGGCGGCCCCGATGGTGAAGGTGCGCTTCAAGGGTTCGCAACGCGTCTTGGGCGAGGTGGAGGAGTACTTCATACAGGGCCTGCGGCCCGGCGACAGCTTTATCTTCGCCGGCCAATTGCTGCGCTTCGAACGGCTCAGGGATATGGCGGCAGAGGTCAGCCGTGGCGGCAGCGGCGATCCACAGGTTCCTGCCTACATGGGCGGGCGGCTGCCGTTGTCGACGCACCTGGCGGAGCGGGTTCGGGGGCTGCTGGACGACCGTGACGCCTGGCGGGATTTTCCAGCTGCCGTGCAAGAATGGCTGCGCCTGCAGCTTTGGCGCTCGCGCCTGCCGCCACACGATGGGCTTCTGGTCGAAACCTTTCCACGCGGGGGTAAGCACTTTCTTGTCGCCTACTGCTTCGAGGGCAGAAATGCCCATCAGACCCTCGGCATGCTGCTGACCCGGCGCCTGGAGCGTGCTGGCTGCGGCCCCCTCGGCTTTGTCGCGACCGACTACGTGATCGCGGTCTGGTCCCTGCGTCCGCCGGAGGACATTGACGCGCTCTTCGCGCAGGACATGCTGGGCGACGATCTGGAAGAGTGGATGGCCGAGTCTTCGCTGCTGCGCCGGACCTTCCGCAACGTTGCGGTCATTGCTGGCCTGATCGAGCGACGGGTACCGGGAGCCGAGAAGAACGCGCGCCAGGTCACCTTCAGCTCCGACCTGATCTATGACGTCCTGCGGCGCCACGAGCCCGGCCACGTGCTGTTGCGAGCAACCCGCGCCGATGCTGCCGGGGGGCTGACCGACATCGGGCGGTTGGGTGCCATGCTGGGGCGGATTCAGGGACGTATTTTGCACCGCGATCTCGACCGCGTCTCGCCTTTGGCAGTGCCCGTGCTGCTCGAGATCGGGCGCGAGCAGGTGCAAGGAACTGCCATTGACGAGCTACTTGATGAAGCGGCCAACGACCTGATTGCCGAAGCGACTGGCGGGGGAGAGGAGCAAGGGAAGCTGCCGCTCTAAACCTGCCCCCCGTTGGAAGGGCTATCACCAACGCCTCGTTGACTACCAACGGCCGCCGAGCCACCTTGATAAGCAACAGCTTTGCGTACGGATGGTGATGCAGAGCCGTTCGCTCTAATGAGGAGGTCCAGCAATGGTTGTTAAGCGCGTGGTGATTTTACCCTCAAGCCGCCCGCGTGCTTTTGACCATATTTCGATGCCGGACGGGAGTGATGCACTTGTTCTCAGGCGTGACGTTCATGAGAAGGCGCTGAAATCTACTAAAGAAAAAATGGGACAGATTATGAAGTCCCTTAAGGAGGGGGGTAATGATCCGAGAGGAGCTGGAAAAGCAGCCTGAACCGCACGCGTCTCAAACTGCAGCGCCACAGCCTGACTACAACACCGTCTTTCAACAACTGGTCAGCGAGGCCGATCCTGCTGAAAAGCAGCTGATCGGCCTCGTTGCTTATGGGCTTTACAAGGTCAGTAAGCGCGAGTGGGTCATGACATTCAGGGCGGAGAATGATGGTAATAAGCCATCCGAGGCCGATCAGACTGCCTTTGCTCGCGGGCAAACCAACACGATCCTTGATGGCTACCGATCACAAGCTGCAGAGCTCGTTGCCGGATACGCGAATGCAGTTTTGGAAGGGGAACGCCCACGTATTTACAAAGAAGCGATCGCAGGATCTTTCATGCGCTCGTTTTGGCCGTCTTTGGCTGCGTCAACCGCGTTCGCCGCTATCCTAAGTCTTATTGTGATCATCGCTGCCATCAACGGCGTTGGTCTTCCCGTCCAGCTGAACGTCACCAGCGATCAGATCGCGCCTCAAGCGCCACAAAAATGAGTTTTACCTCAAACTCTAAGCTGAAAAGCCGGGAGCCCTGCGGTTCTTAGCTCGATGAAGCTGCACTTTCACCCGCAGCGAACTCCGCCAGCACCGGGGCGTGGAAGGAGTGGGGGCTGCCGGTCGGGAGGGCACCTTGGTCGTAGAGTGCCTCGTTGTGGATTTCGCAGCGGATGAAGCGCCCGGCCAGGGAAGGACTGGCGAGGAGGTGGTCGTAGAGCGATCGCCTCCCGTTGTAGAGCAGGGAAAAGCGCTGTTCAGGGGACAGGCTGCGGGTGAGGGAAAGGAGTTCGCGACCAGCCAGCGCGGGCGCTTCCACGTCACTGGCTGCGCCGCGGAGGATGCGGACCGGTACTTCTCCTTCCTCGGCGTTCAGGTCGCCTGCCACCAGTACTAGGGCGTCGGGTTCGAGATCCAGCAGCTCTTCCACAACGAGGCGAGCCTCCAGAGCCTGGCCGGCGCGCTTCATGCTCGCCAGGTAGAAGCCCTCGGCCCAGCCTGCCACACTGTTCCAGACGCCGTCCGCCCGCTGTCCAGGAACAGGTGCCGCCAGCGGCGCCCTCAGATGGAGGTTGATCAGGTGAAGAGGCCGCTCGTCCGGGAGATTGACGGTTGCGCGTAGCAGTGGCCGGTCCCATTGGAGCTCCGTTTCCGATCCGTAGGGGCGTCCGGTGGCCAGAGACATCCGCAGCGGCGGTACAAGGCGGTGATGAAGGCTTTCCCAGGCAACCAGCGGCCAGCGAGAAAGGATGACGAGATTGTGCCGATCGGCGGGGCGCCGCCCGCTCAGACCCAGGGAAACCGCCCGGTGGAACTTGGCATAGCTGGTGTCCTCCAGGAGCCTGTCCAAGGCTTCTACGCGGCGATGGACGTCGCCGTCCTCAGCTTCACTGCGCTGCGCATCGACCTCCTGGAGGCAAAGAATGTCAGCGCGTAGGCGCTGCAGCTGTGGCCGCAGGATAGCAAGTCGCTCTGAAAGAGGGGCCGTTGGCTCCTTCTCCGTGCCAAGGCTTTCAAGATTGAAGGTGGCAAAGCGAAGAGGGCGGGTCCTGTCGATCATGGTGGACCCGCCCGCATTTCCTCAATCTTCCACGGGCTGCAGCAGCAGGGGGCGGAACTCCTCCAGGAGCTGAGCGTACAGTGCTCTCTTGAAGGGTACGATCAGGTTTGGGAGTTCTTCGAAGTCTGCCCAACACCAGTCGGAAAACTCCGGGTGCTGGCCATTGATGTCGATATCCGCGTCCGTCCCGAGGAAGCGCATCGCGAACCATTTCTGCGTCTGCCCACGGTAGCGACCCTTCCAAAGCTTCGGCACCAGGTCGCTCGGGAGGTCGTAGCTGATCCAGTCGGTTTCTGCGAGAATCCTGGCCTTATCGGTGCCGATCTCCTCCTTCATCTCGCGAAAGGCCGTCTGCCGCGGATCCTCATCTGGATCGATGCCGCCCTGTGGCATTTGCCAAGCTGCGGTCTTCATGTCGAGACGCTGGGCGACAAACACCTTGTTCTGTGCGTTGAGGAGCATGACGCCAACGCCCCGGCGATAGGGGAGGGCAGCGATCTCCTCATCACTCATGGTGCGCTGGGCCGCAGGATCGTAGGCAGCTTCGCTCATGGCTGTACTTCGGTTTCGTTCCGGAAATTCATCATAGTATGTACTCGGTGCCGAGCCGCGCGCGGAGGCGCCGAACCCCTTCTGCGGTTCGCTGACGAACCAGCGGAGAGCTGAAGAAGGGGCTGCGGGCGCTAATTGACGGTGTTCTGACTGAACAGCGCCAACCCGCGCAGAAGGTCGAGCGCCCGCGCCAGCTGATAGTCAGTCATGGCGCCTTCCTCTGGTCCCGCTGTGCTGTCGGACACGGGAGTCTCGCCCTCTTGCCCTTCTTCTTCATCTTCCGGCGTCTCCTCGACGGGATCGGTCGGCTCAATCACACTCTGTTCGCCTTCGCCCTCCAGATGGCGGCGCAGGTCGGCCTCGCGCCGTTGACGCTGCTGTTCGGCAGTCGTGACGGTCGCTTGCTCGACCAGAATGTCGGGTTCGATCCCCTTGGCCTGGATCGAGCGGCCTGAGGGCGTGTAGTAGCGCGCGGTCGTCAGCCGCATGGCACCTTCGGCCCCGAGGGGGATCACGGTTTGCACCGATCCCTTGCCGAAGGAGGGGACGCCCATCACGATCGCGCGCCGATGATCCTGGAGCGCACCAGCGACAATTTCAGAAGCCGAGGCCGATCCACCGTTGATCAGCACGACAATCGGCAAGCCGTTGGTCCGATCGCCGTCGGTCGCGTTCCAGCGCTGGGAATCCTCGTCATGGCGCCCGCGGGTGGAGACGATTTCGCCGCGATCCAGGAAGAGGTCTGTCACGCTGATCGCTTCGTCCAGAAGGCCGCCGGGGTTGTTGCGCAGATCCAGAACGAAGCCTTCCAGCTTGTCCCCCAGTTCCTCTTCGATTTCAGCGATGGCCTCTTCCAACCCCGGGGTCGTCTGCTCGGTGAAGGAAGTGATGCGAAGGTAGCCGATGTTGCCTTCGGTGCGATGCCGTACCGATTGCACCCGGATGATGTCGCGGATGATCTCAAGATCGAAGGGTTCTTCCTCGCCGCGACGGATCGTGACGGTAATGGTGCTGTCCACCGGGCCGCGCATAAGGTCGACCGCCTCGCTGAGGGTCAGCCCCATGACCGGCTCGTTGTCGATGTGCGTAATGAAGTCTCCGGCCTGAACTCCAGCGCGAAAGGCGGGCGTATCGTCGATCGGAGAAACCACCTTTACCAGGCCATTCTCCATGGTGACCTCGATGCCGAGGCCGCCGAACTCGCCCCGGGTTTGCGTCCGCATTTCACGAAAGCTATCGGGATCGAGATAGCCCGAATGAGGGTCCAGGTCCGTCAGCATCCCGCGAATGGCGGCCGCGATGAGTTCCTCGTCGGTGACCTCCTCGACGAAGTCCGCGCGCACCCGTTCGAACACCTCACCGAACAGCTTCAGGTGGCGATAGGTGTCCGCTTCCTGTGCCTGCAGGGGGAGAGGAGCCAGTAGCAGGATGAGCAGCAGGCTCGCCGCCGCTGTGGTCTTTCTGAGAATCTGCATCAGCCTCGCGCCTTGGTGCCGGAGTCAGCCAGCCAGGGTAGGGGATCCACGGGTTGTCCGCCACGGCGCAGCTCAAGGTACAGCTCCTTGCCGCGGCTACCTTCAGCGGACATCGATCCCACGGGTTCTCCGGCCATGACCCATTGGCCCTTGGCCGCCGTCAAACGACCCAGACCAGCAAGCAGGGAATGATATCGCCCGTCGTGCTCTATGATCAAGATCAGCCCATACCTTCGGAATTCGCCGGCGTAGGCTACACGACCATCGAAGGGCGCGACAACCTGCGCCCCGGCTCTGGTTTCTATCACCAGCCCCTGAGAAGTGATCGTTTCGCCGTGCGTGTCGCCGAAGCCGGCCGCGATCCGCCCCTGTGCCGGCAGGACGAGCAGTGCGGCAGGCTCGGCAGGTAGCGAGCGGGCGCCCTCCGGCGGCTCGCTCCGTCGAACTGCCTGTTGGCGCTCCGCGGCTTCTGCCTCGGCGGCGGATGCTGCTGCTGCGGCTGCCTCTGCCTGTGCCTGGCGCTGTGCGTCCGCTCGCGCTTCTTCGGCCTCTTGGCGCGCCGCTTCTCGCAGTGCGCGGGCGCGGGCTGCTGCTTCGGCCGCCAAACGTGCTTCTTCCGCGCGTCGCTGGCGCTCTCGCTCCGCTTCTGCCTCAAGCTGCTCGATCAGCTGTCTCAGGCTTTCAGCTTCTCGCGCCGTCGTGGTAGCTCGCTCTTCCGCGGCTTCCTGGGCAGTCGTCGTGCCGCCCAGCACCTCCTGGCGTCTGGCTGTCAGCTCGGCGAGGCGCTGCTGCTCCGCCTCCAGTTCCCGGGCCTGCGCAGTCAGCGCTTTTCGCTCCTGCTCGGCGCCGGCGCGCGCAACGACATAGCGGTCGTAAAGCGCGCTGTATCGCTGTGCTCGGTCCGTGAGTGCCGGCACCGCGCCGCTGAGCAGGTGAGCCGCTCGCAAGGCGTCCAGTGGATGGCCGCGCGTCGTCAGCGCTGCTTCCGGTGGCAGAAGCCTTAGCCGCTGCAAGGCGGCCAGGGAGTCCGCCAGACGCAAGCGCTCCCGTCGCAGTGCTTCCGCCATCCGCAATTCGGTGGTGCTGAAGACGGCAACCGCCAGTTCGCCGGCGCTTATAGCGGCTTCAAGTTGCTGTACCCGGGCCGCTGTCTCGGTGCTTTCCCGACGCAGCTCCTCGAGGCTCCGCCGCAGGCTCTCCGCCTCGGCTGCCAGGTCAGCGGCTCGCCGACGCTCGCTTTCCAGCCGCTCCTCCAGTTCCTGCAGCTCTTGGCGAGCTCGATCCTCTTCCTGGGCGGCCGTGGGGGCCACCAGAAGCAATGGGCTTACAAGGCAGCAGGCCAGAACCACCGCACGAGAGAGTTGCTGGAGATGACGGCGCATGTGCCGCAACCTAAAGCAGATCGTACCCTGACGGAACGGCCTCACGGCTGTGTCGCTCCGCCAAGGCGGAAGTACCCGCGGCCTGAGAGGTGCGAGAGCGTGGTCAGCCGGCGGATCGCAGATCTCTTGTTTCTGTGGGCACGCCCCTTTCGCGCCGGGGCGTGCGGCCGAAGAAGTCACGGTAGCACTTGGAGAAGTGGGACGCCGATACGAAGCCGCACGCAAGGGCAACATCGATCACGGAAAGATTCGTCTGCAGCAGCAGCAGCCGCGCCCGGTTCAGACGAAGCTCCAGATAATAGCGCGCGGGCGAGCGGTTCAGATACTTGCGGAAGAGCCGCTCGAGCTGGCGCGTGGACAGGCCCGCCTCCCGCGCCAGCTGGGCGCGGGACAGCGGTTCCTCGAGATGCTGCTCCATGGTGGCGATGACGGACAGGAGCTTGGGGTGCCGAACGCCCAGGCGCGCAGGCAGGCTCATGCGCTGGTGATCGTGGTGATTGCGGATGCGCTCATGCATGAACTGTTCGGCTACGGCAGCGGCCAGCTCATGACCGTGCTGCTTGGCGACGACGTTCAGCATCATGTCCAGGGGGGCGGTCCCGCCGGCACAGGTAAAGCGCTTTCGATCGATCTCGAACAGCTCGTTGGTGACGTCGAGTTCGGGAAACTCCTCCACGAAGGCAGCCAGGTTTTCCCAGTGGATGGTGCAGGTCACCTCGTCGAGCAATCCGGCCCTGGCGAGGATATAGGGCGCGGTGCAAATGGCGCCGATGTCTCGGCCCTGCCGGTCCATCCATCGGAGCCACGACATCAGGCGGCGGTCGTCGATCTTTTGGACATCCACCCCGCCGCAGAGTGCCACAGTCTGAAGCTTGCTCGCTGCCTCCAGATCACCTGCCGGAGTCAGGAGTAGGCCGTTCGAGGCGGCAACCGGGGAGCCGTCGATGGTAAAAAGCGGCCACTGATAAAGTTCACGTCCGCTGAGGCGATTGGCTTGGCGCATGACCTCCACGGCGGCAGTGAAGGCAATCATGGAAAAGCGCGGCAGCAGCACGAACCCGATGACCTGCGGCAGCTCCTTGGGGGTGATACCTAACATTCTCGTCCCTAACTACACCGACCCTCGAGCGAATCTCGTCAAACAGAAGTCGCGCTATGATTCGCTCTCATGCAATCGCCCTTGATCTGCGCTTCTCGCAGACTCAAGGCTTGATAGGCTTCCTAAACCCTAACGTGTAGAGCGGATTTATGCTCCGGCGGATCAGCAAGCTGTTGGGCCGGTGGCGATCGGCTCTGAGTGAGAGGGTGATACTACCAACTCTGGCATAAGGAAGGGTGTCGCGAAATGGAAACTTGTCGGCGGGGGAAGAAGAGCTGTTATGCGCGCAAAAGCGTGCTTTAGAGCCCCCATTGCTTCCGTGGATGGCGGCTGACACCATGCCACTCCAACGGACGTGCGCTGGCGCACCATAATGCCAGAACAGCTAGGGTACGGCAGGACCGAATGAACAAGCGCTACTCGATCTTCTCCCTCGCGCGCAACGCCTACACGCGCCATGAGGATTGGCAGGAGGCCTGGCGCTCACCGGCCCCCAAGGCCCGTTATGATGCGGTCATCATTGGTGGGGGCGGCCACGGGCTGGCCACCGCCTACTATCTCGCCAAACTCCACGGCATGACCAATATCGCGGTGGTGGAGCGTGGCTGGCTGGGGGGAGGCAACACGGGACGCAACACTACGATCGTGCGGTCCAACTACCTCTGGGACGAGTCTGCGGCCATCTACGAGCATGCGATGAAGCTCTGGGAAGGTCTCAGCCGCGAACTGAACTACAACGTGATGTTCAGCCAGCGCGGGGTGCTGAACCTGGCCCACTCGCCCAGCGACATGCGTGAAGTGCAGCGCCGGGTCTACGCCAACCGCTTGAATGGAATAGATAGCGAGATCCTGAATGCCCAGCAGGTGAAGGAATTCTGTCCACAGATCGACCTGAGGGGCGGCGGGCGCTACCCGGTGGTCGGCGCCTCCTTGCAGCGGCGCGGCGGAACAGCACGCCATGACGCGGTTGCCTGGGGCTATGCGCGCGCTGCTGACGCGCTGGGGGTCGACATCATCCAGGAATGCCCCGTGCATGGCATCAAGGTGGTCGATGGCAAGGTCCGCGGTATTGAAACCGCGCGCGGATACATCGAAACGCCAAAGGTCGGCATCGTGGTCGCCGGTCATTCATCGGTGCTGGCAGAGATGGCGGGCTTTCGCCTGCCGGTTCAGTCGATGCCGCTACAGGCCCTGGTGAGCGAGCCTGTCAAGCCGACGCTGGACTGCGTCGTGATGTCTGGGGCGGTGCATGCCTACGTCAGTCAGTCTGACAAGGGCGAGCTCGTCATCGGTGCCGGAGTCGACCACTACATCGGCTATGGCCAGCGCGGCAGCCAACAGGTTCCGGAAGAGACGATTTCGGCAATCTGTGAGCTCTTTCCGATTTTCCGGCGGATGCGGATGATGCGGCAGTGGGGCGGTATCGTCGACACCTGCCCAGATGCCAGCCCCATCATCGGAAAGACGCCGGTGGAAGGGATATACATCAATTGCGGCTGGGGAACCGGCGGCTTCAAGGCAACCCCCGGATCCGGCTGGGTGTTTGCTCACACTGTCGCCTGCGATGAGCCTCACCCCTTGAACGCGCCCTTCTCTCTCGATCGCTATCGCACAGGCTATCTGATCGACGAGCATGGCGCGGCTGCCGTCGCTCACTAAGCGGCGCCTCAGGAAGGAAGAAAAGATGCTTCTTATCCCCTGTCCTCATTGCGGTCCCCGGGCCGAGATCGAGTTTTCCTACGGCGGCGAGGCACATATAGCTCGACCGGAGGAGCCGGATGAGCTCACGGACCAGGAATGGTCTGACTACGTCTTCATGCGACGCAATCCGAAGGGGGTGGTGCTGGAGCGCTGGGTGCACGCGCACGGCTGTCGCCGCTGGTTCAACGCCGCGCGTGATACGGTCACCTACGAGATTCTGGCGATCTATCCGATGGGCCAGAATCCGCCGGAGCTACCGGAACCCCGCTATCTTTAAGCACCGCCTTCGCCAGCCGACGTTGTACCGCCCGATAAGGATCTAGTGCGCTATGCCCCAGAGTTTCCGTCTGCCAGAAGGTGGCCTGATCGACCGCGCTAGGAGCCTGCGCTTCACCTTCGATGGACGTAGCTTTGATGGTCATCCTGGTGACACCCTGGCTTCCGCCTTGCTGGCGAATGGCGTTCATCTGGTCGCGCGCAGTTTCAAGTATCACCGGCCGCGCGGTATCTTCTCGGCAGGTGCGGAGGAGCCCAACGCTCTGGTCCAGCTGGGGGAAGATCCGCGCACCGATCCCAACCAGCGTGCCACCCAGGTAGAGCTGTTCGACGGCTTGTCCGCAAAGGCGCAGCATTGCTGGCCTTCGCTCGAGGTGGATTTCAACCAAGTAACAAGCCTGGCCAGCCGCCTGATCCCTTCGGGCTTCTACTACAAGACCTTCATGTGGCCGAGTTGGAAGTACTTCGAAGGCCCTATCCGCCGCGCGGCAGGCCTCGGCAAGGCGCCGCGCCTGCCTGATCCGGACCGTTACGACAAGTGCTTCGCCCACTGTGATGTTCTCGTGGTGGGCGGCGGACCGGCCGGCCTGGCCGCGGCTCTTGCCGCGGGACGTACGGGGGCCCGGGTTATTCTGGTCGAGCAGGACAATCGGCTCGGCGGCAGTTTGCTAAGCGCTCCGGAGACGCAGATCGAAGGCGCACCTTCGGCTGATTGGGTGAGGGAGGCTGAGGCCGAGCTGGCCACGCTTCCCGAGGTCAAGGTGCTGAAGCGAACCACCTGCTTTGCCTACTATGACCACAACCTTCTCGGGCTCCTGGAGAAGGTCACCGATCATTATGCGCCCTATGACCGGCCAGCCGAACTCCCGCGCCAGCGCATGTGGAGGGTCCGCGCCGGCCATGTCATTCTGGCGACCGGTGCCATCGAAAGGCCGCTGGTCTTCAGAGATAATGACCGGCCCGGCATCATGCTGGCGTCTGCGGCTTCCAGCTATTTGAATCGCTGGGCGGTCAAGCCGGGCAGTCGCGCGGTCGTCTTCACCAACAACGAAGGAGGCTATAGGGCGGCGCTGGATCTGAAGAGCCGGGGCGTCGATCTAGCCGCGGTGATAGATTTGCAACTGGCGGCTGAAGGCCCTCTAAGCCGAAGAGCACGCGACGAGGGGATCCCTATCAAGACTGGCTATGCCGTCACTGGTACGAGCGGCCATCTGCGCCTGAAGAAGGTCTTTGTCGCGCCTCTGGATGGAGCGGGTAAGCGGGTTTTCGGGGGTGGTGAGCCGATCGAGGCTGACCTTCTCGTATCCTCAGGCGGTTGGAACCCGACGGTCCACCTTTTCTGCCAGTCGAAGGGCACTCTCGAATGGGACGACAGTCTTGCCTGCTTCCGGCCAGATGCCTCCATGCAGCGCAATCAGGCGGTGGTGGGCGCTGCCAATGGGACCTTTGGACTGTCGTCTGTCCTCGTTGAAGCCCATGCGGCAGCGCTGGCCGCCGCCGATGCAGCGGGCTTCAGCACCGGCGGCGAAGCTTCCACCGCGCCGACGAGTGTGGAGGAGCGAGATTTCCTGCCGATGCGAGAGATCTACTTGGTCCCCTCCATCAAGCCGCTTGGGCAGGGGGGCAAGCATTTCGTCGATCAACAGCACGATGTGACAGCCGCCGATCTGCTTCTGGCGATGCGGGAGGGCTACCGCTCGATCGAGCATGTGAAACGCTACACCACGACCGGGATGGCGACAGACCAGGGCAAGACGTCAAATGTCGCTGCCATCGGAATTGTCGCCGAGCATCTGGGCAAAACGGTGCCGGAAGTTGGGGTGACGACCTTCCGGCCACCCTATACCGCGGTGACCTTCGGGGCCTTCGCCGGACGAGACGTCGACGACTTTCTGGATCCGGAGCGCACGACGCCGATGCATGCCTGGCATAGGGCCCACGGTGCGGCCTTCGAGGATGTGGGGCAGTGGAAGCGTGCCTGGTACTACCCGCAGGCCGGTGAAGACATGGCAGCGGCGGTCAACCGCGAGGTCAAGGCAGCCAGAGACTCGGTTGGCATCCTGGATGCCTCGACATTGGGCAAGATCGAGATCCGGGGTCCGGACGCCGGCGTCTTTCTTGATCGCATTTACACCAACGTCTTTTCGACTCTCAAGGTCGGTCGCGCCCGCTATGGCCTGATGCTCAAGGAAGACGGCATGGTCTTCGATGACGGCGTCACGACGCGCCTGGCCGAAGATCGCTACCTCATGACGACGACCACCGGCGGGGCCGCCAACGTCATGAGCTGGCTAGAGGAGTGGCTGCAAACCGAGTGGCCTGATCTGAAGGTCTATCTTACGTCCGTGACGGAGCAGTGGGCGACCATGACGATTTCCGGCCCCAACGCCCGGGCGTTGCTGGCCGAACTCACTGAGCTCGATCTATCTACCGACAGCTTCCCGCACATGAGCATGGCGGAAGGTGAAGTTGCCGGGGTGAAAGCGCGCATCTTCCGCATCTCCTTTACCGGGGAGCTGTCCTACGAGATCAACGTGCCCTCGCGCTACGGTCTGGCTGTCTGGCAGGCGCTCATACGCGTTGGACAAAAGTACGCCATCACTCCCTATGGCACTGAGGCCATGCACGTCCTGCGCGCGGAAAAGGGCTTCATCATCGTGGGCCAGGAAACCGACGGCTCGGTCACGCCGCTCGACCTGGGCATGAACTGGATTGTCTCCAAGAAGAAGGACTTTCTCGGGCGCCGCTCTCTCTCGCGCCCGGACATGCTGAAGGCAGATCGCAAGCAGCTGGTCGGCCTGCTCACCGAGGACGGGCGAGAGGTGCTGCCTGAAGGCGCACAGCTCGTCGAGAGCAACCACGACATCCGTCCGCCGATCCCGATGGTCGGGCACGTCACCTCCAGCTACTGGAGTCCGAACTGCGGTCAATCCATCGCTCTCGCCCTGGTGAAAGGTGGGCGCGACCGCATGGGTGAGCGCCTCTATGCGGCGCTTCCCGATCGCACGATCTCCTGTACCGTCACCGAGCCTCTGTTCTTCGACAAGACAGGAGAGCGCCTCCATGGTTGAAGATTTTCTGCGCCAAAGTCCTCTGTCTCATCTCGCCCTGGCGGCAAGTGGCCGCAGCCAGCGTGCGGAGGAGGACGGCGTGGCCTTGGCTGAACGTCCGTACCGTACGGTCATCACTCTGCGCGGGCAGGCCGAGGATGCAGTGTTTGTCGAGGCCATACAGCGTGCGCTCGGACTCGGCCTTCCGCGCAAGGTGGGGCAGGTCAGCGGTGATCCGCGGGGGCGCGAGATTCTGTGTTTGGGCCCGGATGAGTGGTGGGTGACGGACGCCGCTGATGACGCCGAACCCCTGGTCACCTCGCTTACCGAAGCTGTGGGGGATCTCTTCGCGCAGGTCGTCGATACCAGCGAT
The DNA here is from genome assembly GCA_029265995.1 of Rhodospirillaceae bacterium. Taxonomy (GTDB): domain Bacteria; phylum Pseudomonadota; class Alphaproteobacteria; order Kiloniellales; family DSM-21159; genus Aquibaculum. Next base: position 29,034 of record JAJUFM010000018.1, read on the forward strand.
AACTGGTTCGCGCTTGAGCTTTCGGGACCCCGTGCCCGTGACGTGCTGGCAAAGGCCTGTCCGCTGGATCTGCATCCGCGCACCTTCGGTCCCGCGCGCTGCGCGCAGTCTCTTCTGGCAAAAGCGCCCATGACGCTTCAACAACTGGATGACACACCCGCGTTCCGGTTGCATGTCCGCCGCTCTTTTGCTGACTATGCCTGGCGCTGGCTGAGCGATGCGGGCCGGGAATATGGTGTCAGCATCCTGCAGAGCTAAAGGCTTCGCTGGCGCCTTTCTAAGCAGAACTTATAGAGATTGAGCAGCCTGCATGAGCAAGCTTCGAGTAGCCTTCCTGGGCACGCCGGATTTCGCGGTCGCCAGCCTCGAGGCGCTGGCCGAAGCAGGTCACGAAATCGTCTGCGTCTACAGCCAGCCGCCGCGACCGGCAGGCAGAGGGCACCGGGAGCGACCCTCGCCTGTGCATCGCTTTGCCGATGAGCGAGGTTGGCCGGTTCGAACACCTCTTACGCTGAGAGATCCTGATGAGCAGGAGGCCTTTGGCAGGTTGAACCTGGATGTGGCCGTGGTCGTCGCCTACGGCTTGATCCTGCCGCGGGCCATCCTTGAAGCGCCGAGGCTCGGCTGCATCAATGTACATGCCTCGCTCTTGCCTCGTTGGCGCGGTGCCGCGCCGATCCAGCGAGCGCTCTTGGCGGGTGATCGGGAAACCGGTGTCACCATCATGCAGATGGATGAAGGGCTGGACACCGGTCCGACACTCTTGCGGCGCGCAGTGGCGATCGAGAAAGAGGACACTGCGCAGACACTGCATGACCGTCTGGCGGCGCTGGGCGCGGAAGCCTTGGTTGAAGCGCTGGGAGCGCTGAGCCGCGGCGCGTTGCAGCCCCAGCCACAGGAGGACTCTGGCGCTACCTACGCCGAGAAGATCCGGAAGGAGGAGGGGCGTCTGGACTGGAGGCTGCCGGCCAGGCAATTGGAGCGGCAAGTGCGCGCCTTCACGCCCTGGCCCGGCGCTTGGTTCGAGTTGGAGGGCGAGCGCTTCAAGGTGCTTGGCGCTGAAGTGGCGGAGGGGGAAGGCGCCCCCGGCCAGGTTCTCGATGACGAGTTGACCATAGCATGTGGTGAAGGCGCTCTGCGCCTGACGCGTCTGCAGCGGGCCGGCAAGGCGCCCATGGAGGCTGAAGCCCTGCTTCGGGGCTTTGCAATTCCGCCGGGAATACGCCTCTCGTGATGCGTTGGCGCCTGCTGCTCGAGTACGACGGGGGTGGTTTTGCCGGATGGCAGCGGCAGGAGAACGCGCCCTCTGTTCAGGCGGCGATTGAAGTGGCTGTCCGGGCCTTCAGCGGAGAAACGGTGTTGGTGCAGGCCGCGGGCCGCACCGACGCAGGCGTTCATGCCACGGGTCAGGTAGCCCACTTGGATCTGGCCAAGCAGACAACGGCCACTACGCTAAGGGATGCCGTTAACCATCACCTGAAGCCTCAACCTGTCGCCGTTTTGGCGGCAGAGCCGGCAGCGGCGGATTTCCACGCACGCTTTTCCGCCAGGGGTCGCCGCTATCGCTACCGCATCCTGGATCGGCGCGCCCCGGCCGTACTACAGCGGGGACGAGTTTGGTGGGTGCCCCGATCTCTGGATGTGGAAGCCATGAATGCGGCGGCCCAGAGGCTGATCGGGCGCCACGATTTCACGTCCTTCCGGGCCGCGGCCTGCCAGGCCGCCTCCCCGATCAAGACCCTGGACCGACTGGAGGTGCGCAGGGTCGAGAGCGAAGTCTGGATCGAAGCCGCAGCCCGTTCCTTCCTGCATCATCAAGTGCGCAACCTCGTGGGGACGCTGCATTTCGTCGGCGTTGGGAAGTGGGTGCCGGAGCAGGTCAGCGCGGTGCTGGCGGCGCGCGACAGGCGCGCCGCCGGTCCGACGGCGCCGCCCGAAGGTCTTTACTTAACGGGAGTGGATTACGACTTGCCGGTCGGGAGCTCGTAGTCCGGAAGCTCGGCAAGCTCATCTTCGCTGAGCGCAGAAAGGTAGTCGTCACCCTCCTTGTGCTCGAGAATGAGCTCTTCGATTGGAACAGCGACCTGGCGTTCCCAAAGTCCCAGAAAGCCGCCGGTAGCTGCCAGCACGGCCATCACCTTTCCGCGGCTGTCCGCGAGAAGATCGCGGATGCGCGCCAGGCGGTTACCCTGTACGTCGGCAATCGATGCTCCGATGAGATCGCTGGGTGGAAGATCCAGCGGCAACTTAGCCCCGGCATAGTTCCCGGCCAGGGGGCGCAGTTGAGCGAGCTCGTGCAAGATGTCGATGCGGCCGTGAAGATGCATCGTGGCTTCACCTGTCAGATTGGTAGCCGGCGCGTCTCCCGGCTGAGCGGGCGAAGCTTGGACCAGGTTGGCGGTACTCGACCCGCCAAACATCAGGGCCGCCAAGGGCAGTATGGTGCGTAAACGTGTGCGCACGAAGCTCGAACTCCAACAGTATAACGGAAATGCCGGCATAGACCGGATGCTCACACATGCTCAAGCTAACCCTAGCCGGCGGAAAGGCCAAGATGCTGGCAGGATTATGCTAAACAGTAAGCTTAGCCCAGTGAGCCAGGTGGTGTGCAAGCGTCGAAATTGCGACGATAAGAGTACTAACGGGCACTCCTACTCACGACCATGTAGGCGCGCCGAGCGGCGGCGCAAGATTTCCGTGGTCGCCATCAGCAGAACCGACAGCAGGATCAACAAAGTTGCTGCCGCCGCAATCACCGGCGAGATGTTTTCTCGAATGCCGACAAACATCTGCCGCGGCAGAGTGCGTTCGCCAGGACCTGTAAGGAAAAGTGCTACGACCACTTCGTCGAAGGAGGTGACGAAGGCGAAAATCGCGCCGGAAACCACCCCGGGCGCAATGGTCGGCAAGACCACGCGACGGAAGGTCAAAAGCGGCGGCGCTCCCAGGCTCGCTGCTGCCCGGACCAGATTGTGGTCGAAGCCGGCGAGGGTTGCGCTGACCGTGATCAGCACAAAGGGCACTGCCAGTACGGTATGGGCAAGGGTGAGGCCGAGCAGGCTCCCGGTGAGGCCCAGTGGCGCATAGAAGAAGTAGACGCCTACGCCAACGATGACGATGGGAACCACCATCGGAGAGATCAGCAGGGCCATCACCAGACTTTTCGCCGGAAAGTCAGCGCGATTTAGGCCCATGGCCGCCAAAGTTCCGAGAATGCTGGCAAGAATGGTGGTGGCGATGGCGACGACAAGAGAGTTGCGGAAGGACAGCTGCCACGGCCCCGACGAGAAGAGCTCCTGGTACCACTGCAAAGAGAGCCCCGGCAGCGGGAAGGTCAGAAAGGAGCCGGCGGAGAAGGAGAGGGGTACGATCACCAATACCGGCAGCACGAGGAAGAGCAGTACGGCAACGACGATGCCCCAGAGGCTCCAATGCCAGATGCGCTGGCCGCGGGTGTAGGTAGCCGGTAGCGCCATGTCAGCCGAGCCTCATGCGTTCGACGCCGACCAGGCGAATGTAGAGCCAGTAGATGAGCAAGACCGAGATCAGCAGGATGGAGCCCAGGGCGGATGCCATGCCCCAGTTGACCGTCTGGTTGGTGAAGAAAGCTATGAACCAGCTGGCCATCTGGTCGCTCGCACCGCCGACCAGGGCGGGCGTGATGTAGTAGCCGATGGATAGGATGAACACCAGGAGGCAGCCCGCCCCGATGCCTGGAACAGTCATCGGCAGGTACACCCGTCGGAATGCGGTAAAGGGGTGAGCGCCGAGGCTTGTCGCGGCGCGGGTCAGGGCAGGATTGATCCCGCGCATCACCGAGTAGAGCGGCAAAACCATGAAGGGCAGGAGAATGTGGGTCATGGCGACATAGACGCCGAAGCGATTGTAGATCAGCTGCAGGGGATCGCTCGTCAGGCCCACTCCCTGAAGGAACTGGTTGATCGGCCCCTGTTGCTGCAGAAGCACGATCCAGGAGGTCGTGCGCACGAGCAGGGACGTCCAAAAGGGCAGAAGGACCAGGATCAGCAACAGGTTGGCGATCCGTGACGGCAGCGAGGCCAGTTTGTAGGCCAGTGGATAGCCCAGCAGGAGGCAGAAAAGCGTCACTCCGCCTGCAATCACAAAGGTGCGAGCAAAGATCCCGCGGTAAATCGCTTGATCTGCGGGTGCGGTCGTTAGCCCCTCCGCACCCATGCGGAGGTCAATAGAAGCAAGAAGATAGTAAGGAGTGAGGGGAGAGGCCGCCCGCTGCATGAGCAGCCAGCTTTCGGTTTCCGCCCAATCACTGTTGATGGAGACGAAAGTCTCAGCCCAGGTGCCTTCCGGCGCCTGCGGTAACCGGCGGGCGGTGCCCATGATCGTCGTTCGGAAGCCGGGGACTTCCGTATTCAGCCGACGCGCGACGCCTGCCAGTTCACGCGCTTCCGCTGCCTGCTGAAGCTCTTCGGCAAAAATCGCCAGAGTGGCTTCGTCAGGTATGGGCGTCTGCTCCGGCTTCCACTGCTGTATGGCAGCGGCAAAGCGGGGCATCGTGCCGGGCAGTTCGCTGTTGTCCACGCTCAGCCAGAGCATGCGACCTATGGGGATAATGAAGAAGACCAGTAGGAAAAGCAGCAGTGGAACCACCAGTCCGATGGCTTTCAGGCGGCCGCGCCACTCCGCACGTCTCAGGCGACGCTTGATCTCGCTACTGGTCAGCACAGCGGGTGGTGGGGCGGTCGCGCTAACGGCGGACATAGGAAAAGCGGCTCCAGGAAGGGCGCCCGCCTGCTTATCGGCAGGCGGGCGTTCTAGCAGATGTTACTGGGCGATCCAGGAATTGAAGCGCTCGGTTAGGCGCTCGATGTTGTCGACCCAGAACTCGGTATCGATTTCGGCCGCCACTTCAAGGTTTTCCGGCGCTGTCGGGACATCCGGAAGCACGTCTTCAGGAATGCCCGCAGCTGCATCGACGTGGGTCACGCCATAGGGTACGCGCTGGGGCAGGCCAGCTTGGCGCGACGGATCACTGGCGAATGCAATGAACTCGTGACCCTGTTCGATGTGGGGACTGCCGGCAAGGATGACCCAGTAATCGATCGAGTAGAGGCTGCCGGGCCAGACGATCTGGAAGTTGCGTCCTTCCGTTTGGTTGGCACCTGTAAGCCGCCCGTTGTAGGCGGAGGTCATCACCACCTCACC
>JAJUFM010000205.1 GCA_029265995.1 Rhodospirillaceae bacterium
CAGCGGGAAGATCGTTCTCTTCCAGCCCCGCGGCTACCGCCATCGCCTGATCCCGGGTTCGGCGCTGGCGCACCACCAGCAGCAGGAGCAGTAGTTCCAGAGGCCAGGCGAAGGGATAAAAGCGGGTCAAGAGCGCCAATAGCCAGCCAGCAAACCCGCCCATAAGCACGAGGCCAAGCGCAACCACCCAGCCCCGCCAGCAGCGGTCGGCAGCGCTGCGTTCCCGTCGATTGAGGCGCTCTTCCAAACTCCCGGCCAGCCCCACGACCGCGCGTCGTGGCCGTCTGAACAGGCTTTCGAGCCAGTCACCGCGGCCTAGATAGAACTCAAGGGCGAGCGCGGCGAGCAGAAGAAAAAGAGGATCCGCGTAACCAAAGGTACCTGGCATGCAATCAGCCTGTCCGTTTTATCACCGTCGCAAGGTCACGTGCGCCGCAAGGCCGCAGGGCCGACGGTGGCATTAACCAGTCTGCTGGACTACATGGGACGAGAGGTGGAGGGAATAGTTGATGCAACCACACTTGATCCGGCGCGCGGCCATCATCTTCGCCGTCGGCCTACTTATCCTTATCGTCGGCCTTGCGCTCCCCTGGTGGCTGCAGCGGGGCTCCGACGGTGGAGTCAGCATGGTGGGAGAGCCAGCCATCGGCGGTTCTTTCGAACTGGTCGATCAGCACGGCAATACACTCCGTGATACCGACTTCCACGGCCGCTACGTCCTTATCTTCTTCGGATACACCTACTGTCCGGATTTCTGTCCGCAGACGCTGCTGACAGTTACGGAAGCCCTCGATCGGCTGGAGGAAGCAGCGCCCGCGAAGGCCGAGGAGGTTGTACCCGTTTTCGTAACCATCGATCCCGAGCGAGACACCGTGGAAGCCATGGCCGCCTACGCCGAGCACTTCCACGAGGACCTGATCGCCCTGACCGGTACGCCGGAGCAGATCGATGCCGCCGCCAAGGCCTATCGGGTCTATTACCGCAAGGCAGAAGACGAGTCGCTGAACGACTACCTCATGGACCACTCGACCTTCGTCTTCCTCATGGACCCCGAAGGCAAGTACATCGCTCACTACACCCACGGCACCAAGGCCGAAGACATGGCAGCCTCTCTGCAGGAGCAGATCGAGGGATAGCATGCCCGGGCGCGCAGGCCCCGGCGGGAAGGAAGGACATGTCGTCATCACGCGCGCAACCGCTGACGATCGAACGCGAAGAAGGCCCGACCAAGGGGAGCTACTTTGCGCTGGTCGAGGGTCATAGGGCAGAAATGACCTACGCGCGCGCCGCCGCCATGATCATCATCGATCATACAGGCGTGCCGGATGCGCTGCGCGGCCGCGGCGTGGGAAAGGCGTTGGTTCAGCGGGCCGTCGAAGACGCTCGTGCCGAAAAGCGCTCGATTATCCCACTTTGCCCCTTCGCCAAGGGGCTGTTCGAACGTCATCCCGAATGGCAGGACGTCCTGAAAGGGTGAGAGGTTCGAACAGCTGCGTTCTTGGAACAGATTCGCCCGAGGGGCTTCAGCGGGCGAAGAGCTGCGACTGATCCTTGAAGGACTTGAACTCCAGGGCGTTACCGCTGGGGTCGGTGAAGAACATGGTCGCCTGTTCGCCCACCTGTCCTTTGAAGCGGATGTGGGGCTCGATGATGAAGAAGATTTCGGCCTCCTTCAGGCGCTCGGCCAGTTCATGCCAGGCATCCCACTCGAGAACCGCGCCGAAGTGGCGAACCGGGACCTGGTCGCCGTCCACCTCGTTGGTGCGAGCGGCCGCTACCTCATCGGGGCGCAGATGTGCGCTGATCTGATTGCCGAAGAAGTTGAAGTCGATCCACTTTTCAGCTTCTCGGCCAAGGCCGCAGCCAAGTACTTCCAGATAGAAACGCCGCGTCTCTTCCAGATCGGACACCGGAAAAGCCAGATGAAACGGCGTGACGGCAGACGTGCTCGAGGCGGTGGACATGAAAGGGCCTTGCTCCAGGAATAAGTCGATGCTTCTTGATTTAAGCAGGCGCAGCGCCGCGTCAAGCGCGCTCAGCGGCGACGGAGCGGCGGCGGGCTTCGGCCCGGCGTGAGGCAGCGGCGCGACGGCCGAGGCTGCGCCGGCGC
>JAJUFM010000039.1 GCA_029265995.1 Rhodospirillaceae bacterium
CTTGAGACAGTCGAGCTCCTGACTCGGGACACTAATTACTGGGGAGAGAATAGGCCACGACGCTATCGCCGATCTCCGTCTCCATGCTGTTGTGCCCACCAGCCGCGATGACGAGGTACTGGCGCCCTTCATGGACATAGGACATCGGGCCAGCCTGTCCACCTGCCGGCAGGCGTGCCTCCCAGAGGAGTTCACCAGTTTCCGTGGCAAAGCCACGTATCACCTTGTCCAGGGCGGCGGCGATGAAGGTAACACCTCCCGCGGTGACCACCGAACCTCCATTGTTCGGCGTGCCGATGGTGATCGGCAGCATGGAGGGAAGACCCCACGGTCCATGATCTCGCCCCGTTCCCAGGGGCTCGCGCCACACGAACTCCCGCGTCTCAAGATCGATCGCACCGATATAGCCCCAGGGTGGCCGCGTGCAGGGCACCCGAAGCTCCGTTCGCCAGGGGACCGAGCTGGCCCCATAGGGCAAGCCGTACTGCGGATAGATACCGCCTTGGCGCGGAACGTCATCGCCGATCCCCTGCACATCCTCGCGCTCGTCTGCTTCGTCGCGAGGGAAAAGGGTCACGATGTTGGGCAGGTTGTTGTTGTTGACGATCAGCAGGTTCCGTTCCGGGTCTACCGCCACTCCACCCCAGTCGACGCCGCCGTTAAAGCCAGGATTGAAGACGGTCCCCTCATGAGACGGGGGCGTGTACATGCCCTCGTACCGGAGGCGGTGGTACTGGATGCGGCACCACAGCTGATCGAGTGGGCTGATGCCCCACATGTCGCGTTCGGTGATCTCTTCGTCACCCGCCACCCGGGGCATGCCGACAGAGAAGGGCTGAACCTCCGAGGTCCACTCCCCTTCCACCGCGCCCTGGGGCACAGGGCGCTCCTCAACCTCAGTCAGAGGATCGCCCGTAGCGGCGTCCAGAACATAGAGATCGCCCTGCTTGGTGGCGACGAGCACCGCCTGAACACTGCCCTCTGCTGTGGGGAAGTCCAAGACTGTGGCCTGGGAACCGATGTCATAGTCCCAGATGTCGTGATAGACGGTTTGGAAAGACCAGGCCTCTTCTCCGGTCGTTACATCCACAGCCACCATGGAGGAGGAATAAGCCTCCTCGCAATCCCGCCGGTCACCGCCGAAGTAGTCTCCAGCGGAGTTGCCGGTGGGCAGGTATACCAATCCCAGTTCATCGTCGCTGGAGGTTATGGTCCAGACATTGGGGGTTCCGCGCGTGTAGGTTTCTCCCTCTGGCGGCATGCCAGTCTCTCCAGGACGGCACATGTCCCAGGCCCAGACGAATTCTCCGGTCACTGCATCGAAACCCCGTACCACGCCCGATGGGGCGTCCCGGTACTGCCCATCGATGACTTGATGCCCCACCACAGCAATGCCACGCACGATTGTTGGCGGGGACGTCATGGAAACGTAGCCTGGCAGAGTCTCGCCGATGCCCTCGTTAAGGTTGACCGCGCCATTGTCGCCGAAACTGGCGCAGGGGGTGCCGCTTTCGGCGTCGATCGCGAGCAGACGACTGTCGAGCGTGCCGTAGACAATCCGCGTCTGACATTCCTCCACCGGCTCCGGCGCTTCGTAATAGGCCACGCCCCGGCAGGTGGAGGTGGTGACATTGCCCATCGCTTCACGATCCAGTTCCGGATCGAAACGCCATTTTTCCTGCCCGCTGCCGGGATCCAGCGCGATAACTATCTGGCTCGGGGTGCAGACATAGAGCGTGTCGCCCACCTTCAGAGGCGTATTCTGGAAGCCGTAGCGTATAGGCGAGGCTGCGGGGGGCATGGTGGGATCGTCATCTGGGGGCAGATCGCCGGTGCGGAAATGCCAGGCCTCTTCCAGTTGTTCCACGTTGTCGGTCGTGATCTGATCTGCCGGCGAGTAGCGCGTCGCGTGGTTGTTGCCTCCGTAGGCCAGCCAGTTTTCCGCCGTATTACGGTCCAGGCGTCCGTCGGCTTCTCGCGCGGCCGGAGCCTCTCCCTCCTCTGTGTCTGCGGGTTGCTCAAGTTCGGGAGGAACTGCAGGAGGTGCTTCCTCCTCCAGCGCCGCATCCGGAGCGGGTTCTTCGTCAGGAGCTACGGGAACCTGAGCCGCGGCGAAGGGCGATACCCCGAGAAAAAGAAGCCCTGCCAAGCCGAGCCGGAAGTTGGGTCTGCGGGTCATGGGCTCACCTCCCGGATGGCCGCGCGGCGGCGCAAGACAGGCATGAAAAGGAGAACGACTATGGCCAGCACCAGCGGCCCGACCACGCGCGGCACGAGGCCCCAGCCATCCAGTCCCACTTCCCAAAGCGCCCAGATAACGGTCGCCACAAAGACCAGCAGGTAAAGCCAGGCGCCGGCCATGCGATCGCCAAGCATAAGAATGCCGGAGATCACCAAGCCCAGGCCCGCAAGGAGGTAGTAGAGCGAACCGCCCAGCGCCACCAGCCATGCGCCACCCGCCGCCAGCACCAGACCGAGAAGCACCAGCACAACCGCGAAGACGGCCAATGCCCAGGCTCCGAAACCGCTTCGCCGAGCTTTCATCCCCACCTCCGGCTCGCAAAAGGTATTGCGCCGCGGACCTTCATCAAAGGTCGCTGTCCCCTGCACAATTCAGTAGAGGAGACAGGGTTCCTTGATCGGAGTATCTGTGGAGGCCGGGAGCGGTGCCAAAGTAAAAGGGGCGCCGCAAGTCTTGCGGCACCCCTTCAGTAAGAAGCACGGAAGGCAGAAACGGAGATCAGTTGTTTTTCTCGGCCTTTTCCGCTTCGAGATCGGCGCCGCTTTCCTGATCCACGACCTTCATTGACAACTTGACCTTGCCGCGGTCGTCAAAGCCGATCACCTTGACCTTCACTTCCTGGCCTTCCTTGACCACATCGCCGGTTTTGGCCACACGCTCCTGAGCCAGCTGGCTGATGTGCACCAGACCGTCGCGCGGACCCAGGAAGTTCACGAAGGCGCCGAAGTCCATCACCTTCACGACCTTGCCGTTATAGATCTTGCCGACTTCCGGCTCGGCCACGATGGAAGTGATCCAGTCGATCGCCGCCTGCATGGCCGACTGATCGACCGCCGCAACCTTGATCGTACCATCGTCTTCGATGTCGACCTTGGCCCCGGTTGTCTCACAGATCTCCCGGATGACCTTGCCGCCGGTTCCGATGACTTCGCGGATCTTCTCCTTGGGGATGCTGATGGTGGTGATCCGCGGTGCATTGGCCGCCACGCCTTCGCGGGCCCCGCCCATGGTCTTGGCCATCTCGCCGAGAATGTGGCGCCGGCCTTCGCTGGCCTGCTGCAGCGCGATGTCCATGATCTCCTTCGTAATCGAAGTGATCTTGATGTCCATCTGCAGTGCGGTAATGCCAGTTTCCGTACCGGCTACCTTGAAGTCCATGTCTCCCAGGTGATCCTCGTCACCCAGGATGTCGGAAATCACGGCGTAGTTATCCCCTTCCTTGATCAGGCCCATGGCAATGCCTGCGACCGGCCGCGCCAGAGGTACGCCGGCATCCATCAAGGCGAGCGAGGTACCACAAACAGTCGCCATCGAGGAGGAGCCGTTGGATTCGGTGATCTCCGAAACGACGCGAATAGTGTAGGGGAAGTCCTCCTTGCTGGGCAGCAGCGGGCGAATCGCGCGGAAGGCCAGCTTGCCGTGCCCGATTTCCCGGCGCCCTGGAGATCCCATGCGACCTGCTTCGCCGACCGAATAGGGCGGGAAGTTGTAGTGCAGCATGAAGTGCTGGCGGTATTCACCTTCCAGAGCGTCGATGATCTGCTCGTCCTGGCCGGTGCCCAAGGTCGTGGTCACCAGCGCCTGGGTTTCACCACGCGTGAAGAGGGCCGATCCATGCGCGCGGGGAAGAACACCAGTTTCGCTGACGATCGGGCGAACGGTCTTGGTGTCACGTCCATCGATGCGCGGCTTGCCGTCGAGGATCTGGCCGCGAACCACATCGCTTTCTAGGTTCTTGAAGACCCCAGGGAAGACCGCAAGCTTCTCCTCGTCCTCGCCCAGTGACTCCAGCGCCTCGGCGCGTACGGCGGCAATTGCCTCGTGGCGCTTCACCTTGTCGGCATTGGCATAGGCAGCAGCCAGGGCATCACCGAACTGCGACTTGAGAGACTGGTAGACCTCGCCCTTTGCCGGCGGCTCTTCGGCGACCGCCCAGGGCTCCTTCGCCGCGACTTCGGCCAGCGAAATGATGAGATCGATCACCGGTTGCATCTGCTCGTGGCCGAAGGTAACGGCCCCCAGCATGATCTCCTCGCTGAGTTCGCTGGCTTCAGACTCGACCATCAGCACGCCCTGGCCGGTGCCCGCGACCACCAGGTCCAGCTGGGATTGCGGCAGGTTGTCCAGGATCGGGTTCAGCACATAGTTACCGTCGATCCACCCGACCCGAGCCGCTCCGATGGGGCCCAGAAAGGGAATGCCGGACAGCGTGAGAGCCGCAGAAGCGCCGATCATCGCAACGATGTCGGGATCGTTCTCCATGTCATGGCTCAGAACCGTACAGACCACCTGGGTCTCGTTGCGATAGTTCTTGTGGAACAGCGGGCGGATGGGGCGGTCGATCAGCCGCGAGGTAAGCGTCTCCTTCTCCGAGGGACGCCCTTCGCGCTTGAAGAAGCCGCCGGGGATCTTGCCTGCCGCGAAGGTCTTTTCCTGGTAGTTGACCGTCAGCGGGAAGAAATCGATGCCGGGTTTCGGCTGCTTCGCACCCACAGCGGTGCACAGCACGATGGTTTCGCCATAGGTGGCAAGGACTGCTCCGTCTGCCTGACGGGCAATGCGGCCAGTTTCGAGAACGAGCTTTCGCCCGCCCCAATCGATTTCCTTGCGGTGGATATCGAACATGAACAATCGTTCCTTATAGAAGGCCGGCTGGATTAGAGTACCGGACCCGCGCAAAGGGCGCTGCAGCGGCCACAAGCCGCGGCGACGCCCCTTACGTCGGCCCGGTTACGCAGGCGCGGACGGGCCGGCCGCTCGCCCGCGCTGCTTCACATGATTCGAATCGGGAACAAGCGTGCGCCGGCCCGGAGCATAAAGCAGACACGGGCCGGCTGCACCTCATCTTCGCGACCTTGCGCCTCAGCGACGCAAGCCGAGGCGCTGGATCAAGCCTTCGTAGCGGCTCTGGTCTTTCGCCTTAAGATAGTCGAGCAGGCGGCGCCGCTGGCCCACCATGACCAGAAGGCCCCGGCGGGAATGGAAATCCTTGCCGTGGGTCTTTAGGTGTTCGGTGAGGTTTGCGATACGCTCGGTCAGAATGGCGACCTGAACTTCCGGCGAGCCGGTATCGTTCTCGGCGGTCGCGTATTCTTTGATCAGCTCCTGCTTGCGCTCAGCTGTAATCGACATCGGATGCCCTTTCACGTCAGAGGTTGAGCACACGGACCGGGCGGAGCTCGCCGGCCTCGAACCGGGCAATCGCCACCAGCTTGCCACCCGACATGGCGCAAACGGTGTCACCGGGTTCAAGATCTCGGACTCTTTCGGCCTGGGAGCGGGACAGCAGCGAAATCGCCTGCCCACTTCGCATCCTCACCGCCTCGGGTTCCGTCAAGGCCAGCGCCGGGATGTCGTCCAGCGCGGTCTCGACCGGGAGCACCTGCTCCACGGCGGCGGCACAATGCTCACCTTCGGCAAGACTGTCCAGTGAAATTGCGTCTTCTTCTGTAAAGGGACCAACCGTGAGGCGGCGAAGCTGCGCGATATGGCCGAGACATCCAAGCGCCTCGCCAAGATCGCGAGCCAGGCTGCGCATATAGGCGCCCTTGCCACTGGTGACCTCGAAGATGCCGTGATCGCGATCCGGCATTTCGATCAACTTGAAGTCGATGATGTGGACCTTGCGAGACTTGAGCGCGATCTCCTCCCCATCACGGGCAAGATCGTAGGCGCGCTGGCCGTCCACCTTGATAGCGGAGTAAATCGGGGGCGTCTGGTCGATCAGGCCGATGAAGCGGGGCAGGACCGCCTCGATCTCCTCGCGGCTGGGCCGCCGATCACTGCGGGAGACGACTTCGCCCTCGGCATCGTCACTATCGGTCGCTTCCCCCCAACGAACGGTGAAGCGATAGGTTTTCTCGCCTTCCATTACCCATGCGACAGTCTTGGTCGCCTCGCCAAAGGCCAGAGGGAGAAGCCCGGTCGCCAGCGGGTCCAACGTCCCCCCGTGGCCTACTTTGCGCGCATCGAGCAGGCGGCGCACGCGATTGACCACGTCGGTCGACGTTACGCCAGAGGGTTTGTCGATGACCAGCCAGCCGTTGACGTTGCGGCCTTTACGACGACGGGCCATCGTCCTCCTCCTGCTTCCCTTTGCTTGTTTCGGCTAGATCCGGATCGCTGTCGGTATCGCTGGCGCCCTTTTCATCCAGATCCTGGCGGACCCGCTCGCTATCCAGCAGACGTTCTATTCGCTCTGCTTCATCAAAGGAGAGGTCCAGCCGAAAGTCGAGTCGCGGCGTATACCGCAGCTCGACGGTTTCTGCCAGGCGCCGACGAAAGTAGGGAGCTGCGCGGCGCAGGGCTGAGAGAATGGCCTCGCGATCCTGCCCGGCGAGGGGCAGCACAAACGCCGTCGCGTTCTTGATGTCTGGACTGGTGCGCACTTCCGAAACGGTGATGCTCGCGGCCCGAAGCACCGGATCGTGAGCGGTCCCGTCGTTGAGAAGCCGCGCCAGCTCGTGGCGGATCAGTTCACCGACCCTGAGCTGGCGCTGGCTGGGTGCCTTGCCTTTCGAACGAGCCATGTGCGGGCGATGCCCCGCCGCTCTTCAACAACCCTGGGGTTGCCTCAGAGAGAGCGGGCAACCTCCTGGATCTCGTAGCATTCGATGCGGTCGCCGACCTGGATGTCCTGGTAGTTCTCGAAGGCCATACCGCATTCATAGCCCTGCTGAACCTCCCGAACCTCGTCCTTGAAGCGCCGCAAGCTCTTCAGCGTTCCATCGTGAATGACGACGTCGTCGCGCAGCAGGCGCACCTTCGCGCCCCGCTTGACCATACCTTCCGTCACCATACAACCAGCGACCTTGCCGGCCTTGGTCACGTTGAAGACCTCGCGGATCTCGGCGTAGCCCAGGAACTTCTCGTTCTGCTCCGGAGCCAGCATTCCGGAAAGCGCCGCCTTCACGTCGTCGATCACGTCGTAGATGATCGAGTAGTAGCGGATTTCCACGCCGTCCCGCTTGGCCATTTCCCGCGCCTGCGCATTCGCACGCACGTTGAAAGCAATGATCAGCGCATCGGATGCCCGAGCCAGAGTGACGTCGGACTCGTTGATGCCGCCGACGCCCGAATGCAGCACGTTGGCCCGCACCTCGTCGGTCGAGAGCTTGTCGAGCGAGGAGATGATGGCCTCGAGCGAGCCGTGAACGTCAGACTTGATCACGAGCGGCAAAGCAGCGGCCTCGCCCTCCTTGATCCGGTTCAGCATCTGCTCGAGGGAACCGCGACCCTTGGCGGCCAAGGCCTGCTGAGCGCGCTTCTTGCGTTCCGCGCGGAAAGCAGCAACTTCGCGCGCCCGAGCGTCGTCCTCAACAACCACGAAGTCTTCGCCTGCCTCGGGCGTGCCTGTCAGGCCGAGGACCTCGACAGGAACCGCCGGCCCGGCCTCTTCCACCCGCTCGCCGCGGTCGTTGATCAGCGCCCGCACGCGACCGGATTCGCTGCCGGCGACGAAGATGTCACCAACCCGCAGGGTTCCGCGCTGCACCAGGACAGTTGCCACGGAACCGCGACCTTGCTCGAGGCGTGCCTCGATCACCGCGCCTTCTGCTGGGCGATCCGGATTGGCCTTCAGCTCCAGCAGCTCCGCTTGCAGAAGGACGGACTCCATGAGGTCGGGCAAACCAGCGCGCGTATGGGCCGAAACCGGGACGCAGATGATGTCACCGCCCATGTCCTCGGGCACCAGATCGTATTGCAGCAGTGCGGTCTTGACCCGGTCCGGATCGGCTTCCGGCTTGTCGATCTTGTTGATCGCCACAACGATGGGCACTTCCGCCGCCTTGGCATGGCTGATCGCCTCGACCGTCTGGGCCATGATGCCATCGTCGGCCGCCACGACCAGAATCACCACGTCGGTCACATTGGCGCCACGTGCACGCATTTCCGTGAAGGCGGCGTGGCCCGGGGTGTCGATGAAAGTAACCTTGCGGCCGTCTTCGACCTCGATCTGATAGGCACCAATGTGCTGCGTGATACCGCCGGCTTCGCCGGCCGCCACGTCGCTCTTGCGCAGGGCGTCGAGCAGCGAAGTCTTGCCGTGGTCGACGTGGCCCATGACCGTCACGATGGGAGAGCGCGGCTGCAGAAGCGCCTCGTCCTCGTCTTCGTGACGCAGTCCCACCTCAACGTCCTCCTCCGAAACTCGATGAGGCCGGTGGCCGAACTCTTCCACCACGAGCTGAGCGGTGTCCGCATCGATGGTCTGCGTGATGGTCGCCATGACACCCATTTTCATCAGGGTCTTGACGACCTCACCGCCCCGCTCGGCCATACGATTGGCGAGTTCCTGGACGGTGATGGCTTCAGGAATAGTTACGTCGCGCACGATTTTCTGACCTTGCTGCAAACGCTCGCGCGCCCGCTGCTTCTCTCGTTCACGCTGACGACGGACCGCGGCCAGTGAACGCTGGCGCGTGCCCTCTTCGCCGTCATCCAGCGCACGGGTAATGGTGAGTTTGCCCTGACGGCGCCGCGGCTCGCCCTTGGTTCGCGCAGGGGCTACCTTTGCGGCTGCCGCCTTCTTCCGGGCGCCGCGCGGTGCTTCGTCTTCATCCAGCGCGGGCTCTGCCGCACGCTCCGGCTTGGCTTTCGCTCGCACGGGTTCGGGCTGCGCCGTGGCTACCACCTCGGGCGCAGTGACTTCAGGTTCAGGCTGCACCTGAGGAGCGACCTCCGGCTCCGCGGAAGTTTGATCTGCCGCCGGCTCCTCGGACTGCTCGACCGGCGCCTGCTCAGCCTGCTTCTTGGCTTCCTCAGCCTGTTGCTTTTCTTCGAGGGCCTTTTGCTCGGCGGCGAGACGCGCTTCCTCTTCCGCCTTGCGACGCGCCTCTTCCTCGGCCTTGCGTCGAGCTTCCTCTTCCACCTTGCGGCGCGCTTCGTCCTCGCGCGCCTGCTCCAGTGCCCGCAGTCGCGCTTCGCGTTCGGCGCGCGTTAGCCCGTCATCCCCCATCCCTTCCAGCCGATCAGCCGGTGAGCTGGAGGTCTCCTGGGCTTCGCCGGGGCGATAGACGCGCTTCCGGCGAACCTCGACCTGCACGGTCTTGCTCCGCCCATGGCTGAAGCTCTGCCGAACCTGCCCGGTCTCGACTGTCTTCTTCAGTTCGAGCTTCTTGGGCCGATTCAAGGTCAGCTTCTTAGTGTCCGTCTTTTCGTCAGTCGTCGTCATCTTTTCCCAAGCGCTCAATCGTTGGCGTCGCAACAGGAGCCAGCCGCTGATTATCGGCAGGCGTGTCGGCGTCGTGTTGGACCTCAAAGGCTGCCAAACGCGCGCAGTCCAACACCACGCGTTCAGCCAGCCCGCCGGGCAGGAGGGCGACATGCACACAGGGCGATCGGCCCAGGGCATCTCCTAACTCGGCGGCGGTCAGTAGCTCAATCACTTCCAAGTCCGGTTTCCGACCCAGACCCAGATTTCTCAACTTCGCCCGCTGTGCTGGCGAGCCATCTGCCGCCTGCAGCAAAACCGCTGCAGCGGCCTTATCCAGGAGACCGCGAACCTTGTCATGCCCGGCCACGGCCAGACCTGCTCGCCGAGACATGCCCAGACGATCTTGGCAGCGCCGCCTCAGTGCAAGTCCCACGCGTTCCACCAGATCCGGAGCAACCCTTAGGGAGGTACGCGCCGCTCGCGCGAAAAGTCCTCGCTTGATTGCTCGCTCAAGCAGCGCTCTCTCAGGCTGGATCCACAGCCCCCTGCCCGGCAAGCGGGCCGTCAGGTCCGGAACCAGATCACCATCCGGTCCAATGACGAAGCGCAGGAGGCGATCTTGGGGCAGTCGCTCGCCGCTGGCAAGGCATCGACGAATCGGCTCATGGCGCGGTCTTTCTGACCGCTGTGTGCCTCGCCGCCCCTCCCCACGCACTGGTGGAGCGGTCGCGAGATCGCCTGCCGACTGTCGTGCTACCATCATCTAGCGTAGCCTACCCCTCCTTCTGTTCCTGCTCGCCCGGCGCCTGGCCCTCTTCCGCAGGCGCCTCCTCACCTTCGAACCAATGCGCACGCGCAGCCATGATGACTGCGTTCGCCTCTTCTTCGGAGGGGGCGAGGTCGCCCAGCAGCTCGATCAACTCGTCGGCAGCCAGATCACCCAGGTCGTCGAGGGTCTTGATGTCATTCTCGCCAAGACGAGCGACCATTGCGGGGCTCAGCCCCTCAAGGTCGGCCACCTCGTCGCTTACACCCGCAGATTTACGGGCATCCTCATACTGGCGGTCCTGTTCTTCAAGGAAACTGCGGGCACGCTGCTGGAGCTCGCCAGCAACCTCTTCGTCGAACCCCTCAATTTCCGTCAGCTCTTCGATCGGAAGATAGGCTACCTGATCAATTGCGGTAAAGCCTTCCGCCACCAGCAGATGGGCAATCACGTCATCGACATCAAGCGCGTCGATGAACATCTGCGAGCGCGAACGGAATTCCTCCTGACGGCGCTGGCTTTCTTCCTCCTCAGTGAGGATATCGATGTCCCACCCTGTCAACTGAGACGCCAGGCGGACGTTCTGCCCGCGCCGACCGATGGCCAGAGACAGCTGCTCGTCGGGCACCACCACCTCGATGCGCCCCTGCTCCTCGTCCAGGACCACCTTCGAGACCTCTGCCGGCGCCAAGGCGTTGACGACAAAGGTCGCAGGATCCGGGGACCAGGGAATGATGTCGATCTTTTCGCCCTGAAGCTCGCCGACCACCGCCTGGACACGACTGCCGCGCATGCCCACGCAGGCTCCGACAGGGTCAATGGAGGAATCATGGCTCAAGACTGCAATCTTCGCCCGACTTCCGGGGTCGCGAGCGACGGACTTGATCTCGATGATACCGTCGTAGATTTCAGGCACTTCCTGCGCAAAGAGCTTCGCCATGAACTGGGGATGCGTGCGCGACAGAAAGATTTGCGGGCCGCGCATCTCTTGCCGTACATCGGCGATGTAGGCGCGCACCCGGTCACCGGTGCGGAAGGACTCGCGTGGCAGCGTCTCATCGCGCCGCATCACGCCCTCGGCCCGGCCCAGGTCCACACTCACATTGCCGAACTCGTTCCGCTTGACCAGGCCGTTGACGACCTCGCCCACCCGGTCCTTGAACTCCTCGTACTGGCGCGCGCGCTCGGCTTCCCGCACCTTCTGCACGATGACCTGCTTAGCGGTCTGGGCAGCGATGCGCCCCAGGTCGATGGGCGGCAGATCGTCACTCAGCACATCTCCGATCTCGGCGTCGGCCTTGGTCAAGCGCGCCGTCTTCAGATCGATTTCCGTGAACTCGTTCTCGACCGTTTCCACCACCGTGTGGCAGCGCTTCAGACGGATCTCACCTGTGCGGCGATCAATCTCGGCACGGATATCGTGCTCCTGCCCGTATTTGGCCCGGCCGGCGCGCTGAATGGCCTGTTCCATGGCCATGAGCACCTCATCCGGCTCAATACCCTTCTCCCGGGCAACGGCATCCGCTACCTGGAGCAATTCAGTACGCTGAAGTGTGGTCGCTTCCATTTCGCGTTCCAGCTTGTGGTTCAGCCTAGTTGTCGGAGCCGGATCCGTCCGGCGATGGCCGCCTGTCCGCGGTCGCCGCGATCAGCTCGTCCGTCAAAATCAGTTTCGCTCTGCCAATATCGCTGAACGGCAGACGATAGATCTCGTCGTCGTCCAGATTGTGCAGCAGCACCTCTTCCCCTTCGACCCCGCGCAGACGGCCCCTAAAGCGTTTCCGCCCTTCTTGAGGCACCTCCATCTCGACGCGCGCCTCGAAGCCTGCCCAAACACGGAAATCCTTCAGGCGCGTCAGAGGACGATCCAGGCCTGGAGAGGAAACTTCCAGGCTGTAAGCTCC
Organism: Rhodospirillaceae bacterium; assembly: GCA_029265995.1. Classification (GTDB taxonomy): domain Bacteria; phylum Pseudomonadota; class Alphaproteobacteria; order Kiloniellales; family DSM-21159; genus Aquibaculum. The sequence goes on from JAJUFM010000039.1 coordinate 12,069, forward strand.
GGAGATTGGATCTTCCACGTCCAGTATTGCCGAGATGCTGGCGCTCAGATCTGCGCAATCGTCGATCGTCATGGTGCCGTCCGGCCGCTCCGCCATGACCTGCAGCGTTTGCCGCCCGCCCTCTCCGGTCAGTTGGACGCGCACAATTTCGAAACCGAGATCGACGACAGTAGGAGCAATCAGGCGCTCAACCTCAGCAGCCTTCCCCTCGCTCGTTCGCGACGGCTCTTCCGGCGCTCCTGCCTTCCTATCCGACGGTTCCTGTACGATCACGCTTTCTCCCGCCCAGCCTCATCCAACGCACCAGCAAGGGGGCATAATAAAAAAGGCGGGCCGATGGCCCACCACAGCGAAAACGGCCCGGCCAGATCGAATATCCAACCGAGACCCTATGGCACCGCGCCACACTATGCTTCTTAAAGCCTCAATTCAAGCACAAACGCCGCGGCAATCCGCTGCCAGACCCCGACTGCTTCCCGGTAGCCGCATCCGCAAGCCTCCATCTGCATGGGGCGCGGCCACGGGCCTATCCGTTATCGCGATCGTCGGCGGAATCGCAAGAAGGCCGGCCTGCGCCCTTCCTCGAGGGCCTTCGCCTCATAGCGGGTCTGCGGCCAACCTTCCGGTCGTTCTCTCCAATCCGCCGCCCTGCTGGCAAGCCATTCGAAATCAGGATGCTGCAGCAGATGACGCAGCATCCAGGCAAGATAGCCGGGATCATCGCTGGCCAGCCGGAATTCCGCCCCGCCCTTCATCACCCGGGCGAGTTCATCGAGGGTCTCCTGTTGGAGAAAGCGGCGCTTGTGGTGCCGCGATTTCGGCCAAGGATCTGGAAAAAGCAGGAAGACCCTGTCCAGCGAAGCGTCACGCAGAGCCGGTAACAGCAAGCGCGCATCCTCTTCCAAGACGCGCACGTTGTCACAACCCTTGTCGACCAGCGCCCGCAGCAGCGTCGCGATACCGTTGCGGAATATCTCCGCCCCGATAATCCCCACGTCTGGGTTAGCCGCTGCCTGCGCCGCCAGATGCTCCCCCCCACCGAAGCCGATCTCCAGCCACAGCTCGCGCTTGCCTGGAAAGAGGGCTTCGACGTCCAGAGAGTTACTTGTGCTAGGAAGAGCGAGGGCGCGCCGCGGCAGCTCCTGATCGATCAGTTGCTGAAGAGAAGGGCGCAACGGCCGCCCGGTGCGGCGACCAAAGAGCTTGGTCGCGCGCCCACCCTGCGTATCAGACTGCGGCATCAGCCCCCGAAAGCGCTCCGCAACTGCTCGACCAGATCGGTCCGCTCCCAAGAAAAACCGCCATCGGCGTCGGGGGCGTGGCCAAAGTGCCCATAGGCGGCCGTCCGGGCATAGATCGGGCGGTTGAGCTTCAGATGCTCGCGGATGCCTCGCGGGCTGAGATCCATGATTTCCCGCAGCACCGACTCCAGCTTGAAGGGGTCCACCTCAGCCGTACCGTGGGTCTGCACATAGACGCTGATCGGCTTGGAGACCCCAATGGCATAGGAAAGCTGGATCAGGCACTGCTTGGCCAGGCCCGCTGCAACGACGTTCTTCGCCAGATAGCGGGCGGCGTAGGCGGCCGAGCGGTCGACCTTGGTTGGATCCTTGCCAGAAAAGGCACCGCCGCCGTGTGGCGCTGCCCCGCCATAGGTATCAACGATGATCTTACGCCCTGTCAGGCCACAGTCCCCATCCGGTCCGCCGACAACAAAGCGCCCGGTGGGGTTCACATAGAACTCCTCCTCTGGCGGCATCCAGCCATTCGGGAGACAACGGGATACATGCCCGCGCACGATCTCCCTTAGCTCCTCCTGGCTCGCCTGCTCGGTGTGTTGAGTGGAAACGACCACCGAGGCGACCCCCACAGGCACGCCATCCTCGTACCGCAAGGTCACCTGGCTCTTGGCGTCGGGCTCTAACAGGGGCTCCGAGCCGTCGTGCCGCGCTTGCGCCATGGATTGCAGGATGGCGTGGGAATAGTGAATGGGCGCCGGCATCAGCGCGTCCGTTTCATCGCAGGCGAAGCCGAACATGATGCCCTGATCGCCCGCTCCCTCATCCTTGTTGCCCGCTGCATCCACGCCGACGGCGATGTCCGGCGACTGCTGGTGAACGAAAACGGAGACCTCCATCTTTTCCCAATGGAAGCCCTCCTGCCGGTAGCCGATGTCGCGCACCGCAGCGCGCGCCACCTCTTCCATCATGCGAGCATCGACGACCTCGGGCCCGCGCACTTCGCCGGCCAGGATTACGCGATTGGTCGTCGCCAGGGTCTCCACGGCAACCCGCGAATAGGGATCGTGAGACAAGAAGGCGTCGACCACAGCATCCGAGATGCGGTCGCAGACCTTGTCGGGATGCCCCTCTGAAACTGATTCGCTGGTGAAGAGATAGCGCCCTTTACGCACGGTGTTCTATCCTCATCGCTGACCTGAATTTATGCGAGCACGCCCGACGGGCAGATTAAACTGCCTTGTCACGCATGGGACTACAAGAGCGCTTTCGGAGCGCTCTCGGAAGCGGGCGCCACCCCGGCTTTCAATGCTGAGGGCGAGCCGATTGATGGGCATCTTCTCATCAATCCAGCCTCTCGGATTGCTGAGACTCCTTGATTGCCGCCATCGCCTTGGTCATCTCGAAGAGGCGCCTGCGCAAGTCAGGCCGCTTGATCCGGTAATAGACACGCACCAGTTCGAGCGTTTCGCGCTTGCTGATGGGATCCTGTTCCGGCTGAACCACCGCTGCCGACTGAGCTCCGCTACGGCTTGTGACCGAGCTGGCTGCTATCTCTTCCGGCATAGCATCGAAGAAGTAATTCATATCGGTCTGGAGAGCCTGCGACAGATCATAGAGGCGGCTGGCGCTAACCCGATTTGTGCCACGCTCGTACTTCTGTATCTGCTGAAAGGTCAGCCCGATCGCCTCACCAAGCCGTTCCTGGCTCATGCCGAGAAGCATGCGCCGCTCCTCAGGCGAGCGCCGACGTGAGCGTCGACCGCGTTGGGACGCCCCGCGCCCCGCCCTCGGATACCCTCGCCCTTGGCCACTTCGCCTCCCGTTCTACTTGTTCTTCTTGAAGAAGTTCGCTGATACGGCAGGCTTTGCGATCCGTCAACTCGACCACGGAGTGCGATACCCGTGGTGACGAGCTGGATGAGCCCGTCACCCGCTTTAGCAGTAGGCAAGAAGCGCTGGGATTTCAGGAAGTTGTGCGACTCAAGAGACGGCGGCGTACGCGGGAAGCTGTTCCGACTTGCGGGCCTTGGCCAGCTTACGCAGGATCATGTTGCGCTTTAGCGCGCTCAAATGATCGACAAAGAGCGTGCCGTCCAGATGATCGATCTCGTGTTGGATACAGGTGGCTAGCAAGCCATCGGTCTCCAGTTCGCGGATTTCATTATCCTGATCGAGATAGCGTACCCGCACCTGTTTTGGCCGCACCACCTCGGCGTAGTGGTCTGGGATCGACAAGCAGCCTTCATCATAGGTAGCAAGCTCTTCCGACTGCCAGAGTATCTCCGGATTTGCGAGGCGCAGGGGTTGAGGTTCCTCGTCCTCACGCGCGACGTCGATCACAATGACACGTTCCAGCACGCCGACCTGGGGCGCCGCAAGTCCGATGCCGGGCGCCGCATACATGGTCTCGAGCATGTCATCCATCAGCTTGCGCACGCGGTCGTCCACCTTGTCCACCGGCTTCGCACGCTGCTTCAGGCGGGCGTCGGGCGCCGTCAAGATCGGAAGCTTCGCCATCTGTTCCTACACAATAATTCTAAATCGCAACCTAATGGTCTAGCTAAGGCGCAGCAGTGCAGCCGTCAAGATTGCGTGCGGGAAGACCCCGGCCGGATAAGCAAAAGGAAAGCCGCGACCGCAAGGACGGCCCACAGCAAGTTGATGACGACCAGCGCACTGATCCAGGTTTCCTGCACCTGACCGACCAGCTGCGCCGAAGCCGCGCCAAGCCCCATCTGCATGAAGCCGGCCAGGCCCGAAGCGGCACCCGCCATTGCCGGGAAGACGCTCACCGACCCGGCGAGGCCGTTGGCGATGCTCATGCCATTGCCCAGGGACACGAACATCATGGGCAAGAAGAGGGTCCAGGGTGTCAGGGCACCGCTCAATCCGGCCGCCGTGGTTACGGCGACTCCCGCCAGCGCAAGGAGCGAGCCGATCAGAATCATGCGGTCGACGCCCATTCGCTCCGAGAAGCGCCCGGACGCCAGGTTACCCAGGAAATAGCCAATGGACACCAGGATAAACCAGAGGCCGTAGGTGACAGGGGAAAGCTGCATCACCTCAATGGTGAGATAGGGCGCCCCTGCCAGAAAAGAGAAGAAGACGGCCGAGGTAAAGGCCGTCGGTAGAGCATAACCGAGATAACGCGGGCTGCGCAGCAACCTCCCGAAGCCCAAGACAAGTTCCAGGGGACTCCCAACCGGCCCCTCCTGGAAGTTGGTTTCATGAAGCCAGCGCAATCCCGCAAGCAGGGCCAACAGGCCAGCCAGCGCGACGACAACGAAACTCGCCTGCCAGCCAAAGTGGACATCGAGTAGACCGCCCAGCGACGGGGCCATCATCGGCGCCAATACCCAGGCCATGGTGATGTAGCCGATCATGCTCGCGGCCTTGTCGCGACCATAGAGATCGCGGACGATGGCTCTGGAGAGTACGATCCCCGCACAGCCGCCTACCGCCTGCAGGATACGCGCCACCACCAGGATCTCCAGCGGTGGGGCGAGCGCGCAGATGGTGCTGGCTACCACGAAGAGCGCCAGGCCGCCCAGCAACAGTGGCCGACGGCCGAATCGATCGGAAAGAGGGCCGTAGAAGAGCTGGCTGACCGCCAAGCCGACGAGATAGAGAGTGAAAGTCAACTGGATCGTGCCGTAGTCGACACCGTAATAGCGTGCCAGGCCCGGGATCGAAGGCAGAAAGATGTTGAGCGCGAGCGGTCCGATGGCGCTCACGGCCACCAAAATAGCAATGGGCGGCTTCCGACGCGCCACGGCGGAACCGCGAGTTAGTTCGATCGTAGCCGGCATGTTCCTCGCGAACTTGAGCAGGAGGCAGGCTGCCTCAAGCTATCAAAGGTTAGCTTCAGCCTATCCCACGTCAAATCGTGGCAGCCATGCAGAGGCTGCACGTTTCTTAGCTGGCACCCTGCCGAAGGGCGACCGCGGTACGCTCCAGCGCCATCTGCAGGTCATCGATCAGATCCTCGGCCGTCTCCAGCCCGATCGATAGGCGGACAACATCGTCGCCCGCTCCGGCGGCCTCTCGCTGTTCCGCGCTCAGCTGGCGATGAGTCGTAGAGGCCGGGTGGAGGATCAGCGAACGACTGTCGCCGACATTCGCGAGGTGGCTGAAGAGGTTGACCTTCTCGACCAGGCGAACACCGGCGGCATAGCCACCCTTCAATCCGAAGGTGAAGACCGACCCCGCGCCGCGTGGCAGGTACTTCTGCGCCAAGGCGTGGTAGGGGCTCTCAGGCAAGCCAGCGTAGGAGACCCAAGCTACCTCCTCATGCGCGGCCAGGAAGCGCGCGACCTTCATCGCATTCTCGCAATGCCGCTGCATGCGCAAGGCCAAGGTTTCCGTACCCAGCAGCGTCAGGAAAGCGTGGAGCGGCGCCATGGTCGCTCCAAGATCGCGTAATCCGACCGCATGAGCGTGTGTGGTGAAGGCCAAATCGCCAAAGGTCTCGTGGAAGGCAAGGCCGTGATAGGCCGGCTCCGGCTCGCTAAGGCCGCGAAAGCGCTCGCCTGCCGCGGTCCAGTCGAAGCGCCCGGAATCGATCACCGCGCCGCCCATCGCCGTGCCGTTCCCCGATAGAAACTTGGTCGTGGAATGCAGCACCAGATCGGCACCCCATTCGATGGGCCGGCAAAGCCAGGGACTGGCGAGCGTGTTATCTACGATCAGCGGAATTCCCGCCTCCCGTCCCACTGCCGCGAGCGCCTCCATGTCACTGATGACGCCCCCTGGGTTGGCCAGGGACTCCACGAAGATTGCCTTGGTTCGCGGGGTCAAGGCGCGGCGCACGGCTTCCGGCTCGTCGACATCCACGAAGGTGACGTTCCAGTCGAATTTCCGGAAGGTCTTGCCGAACTGGGTGATGGAGCCGCCGTAGAGCCGGGTGGACGCGATGAAATGATCGCCCGGTTCCATGAAGGCAAAGAAGGTCAGAAGTTGCGCGGCATGACCCGAGGCCGTGCAGGTGCTGCCCCGGCCCGATTCAAGGCTGGCCAGCCGCTCTTCCAGAACCGCCACCGTTGGATTGGTGAGGCGGGAATAGATGAAACCGAAGGTCTGCAGGTTGAAGAGGCTGGCCGCGTGGTCCGCGTCGTGAAAGGCGTAGGAGGTATTCTGAAAGATCGGCGTCTGTCTGGCGCCCGTAAGGGGCTCCGGCTGTGCGCCGGCGTGAATCATGCGCGTTTCGAAGCCATAGGTGCGCTCTTTGCTCACGTCAGCCTCACTTGCCGTCGCCTCGCCGTAATGACCCGCGTGTCAAAGCCGCCCCACGCCAGCTCCGCGTTCAGCCGCCCGAACTCGATCTTGGGGCAGCGGTTCATCACGACCTTGAGGCCTGCAGCCTCAGCCCGTTCCGCCGCCGCATCGTCGCGCACGCCCAACTGCATCCAGACGACCTGGATCTGTTTTTCGTCCTTCAGAGCGATGGCCTCGTCAACGATCCCGCCCGCCGCCTCTGAGGCACGAAAGATATCGACCATCTGAAAGGGCACGGGGATTTCGGCCAAAGAAGCATAGGCCCTTTCCCCCAGGATCTCCTTGCCGGCCTGGCCAGGATTTACGGGTATCACCCGATAGCCCTTTTCCTGAAGGTATTTCATCGCGAAGTAGCTGGGGCGATTCCACTTCGCGCTGGCGCCGACCATGGCGATGACCTGCACCGACTTGAGGATGTCAAGGATGTAGGCGTTGGGATAGCTGTCGTGATTCATCTTCTGCATATAGCAACTGTGACCGCCAGGGTCATTGACACGATCAGAGAGGCTGCGTCCCACGTGGATCGAGCAGGCGCCCGAGGCGCTGTCCGGCTGTGCGCGCAAAACGAAGAGTAACCGCCTTCCGCCGCGCGGCCGCAACCGCCTGGCGTGGCGGTATGCGCAGCATCTCGGCAGCCCAGGCGTCAGCGACGATGAGCCCGCAGTCTGCAGGCAGCACCTCATGCGGAAAGTCCGGTGGAACAGCGAAGAAGAGCCTTTCGCACCATTCCAGATACTCGGGCCATTTCCCGTCGGAGCGAAAGTCGGCGAGGCAGGACTTGATCTCGACCGCCAGCAACTCGCCATCTCGCCCCAGCGCCATCACGTCGATCCGTCGGCCACTGGCCAGGGTGAATTCGGTAAGGCTGGCATAGCCCATGTCTTCGAGCAGGCGGCAGACGCCGCGCGCCAACAGTCGTGCCTGATCCCGACCCTCCGCCTTGGTCAGGACGTCGCTCATGCCTTTGCTTCAGCCGCTTCCGGGTTCAACTGATCGGACTCCTCTCCATCGGGCAGGTCGTCTTCCAATACCTGCTCTGCCGCCTGCTCTTCAGCGACCTCCGGAGAGGTCGCCTCGCTGCGCGGATCCAGTTCGAACACTACAGCAGATGTGCGCGGCTCCATCAGCACAAAGTTGTCGCGCTCGTCCGCCGGAATGGCTGCGCGCTGGCTCATCCGATAGACGACGAAGAGCGCAAAGAGAACGTGTGCGAAGGCCGTCGAGGCAAAAAGCCCGCCCGGCCCCAGCTCTTCCATGGCCGCCGTCGCGAACATGGGCCCCACGACCGCGCCTGCCGCATAGGTGAGCAGCAGCCCGCTGGAGGCCTCCACGGCGTCCTCTGAAGGAATGAAGTCATTCGCATGGGCAATACAGAGCGCATAGGCTGAAAGCGCGAAGGCCCCGAAAAGGGCAGCGAACACCCACGCCGGCAGAGGGATCCAACCGATCAAATAAAGGCCTATTCCGCCAATGGCTGCCACGATGCAGCCGCCCAGAATCACCAAGCGCCGATCAATGATGTCTGAGATCCGACCCAGCGGCCACTGCGCGACGGCACCGGCAAAGACCGCGGTGGCCATGAAAGTAGATACCGACTCGGCAGGCTGCCCCAGAGCCGTGACATAGGCAGGCGCCACGGTCCAGAAAGCGCCGTTCGTTACCCCGACCATCAGGCAGCCGATGGTTCCCACCGGCGAGAGACGATAGAGCCGCAGCAGGCGCAGGCGCACTGATACTGGTGGCACCGGCGCCGACGCGCGGGTGAGCGCAAGCGGCACGACCGCCAGGGTCACCAGGATCGCGACAAGACTGAAGAGTTCATGCCCCGCGGGCGAAGCGACGGAGAGCAGTAATTGCCCGCCGGTCATAGCGGTCAGGTTGATCACGATGTAGATCGACAGCACCGTGCCCCGCCGCTCGTTGTCGACCGCCTGGTTCAGCCACGATTCGATCGCGGTATAAAGGCCGGCAAGGCAAAAGCCGGCGAGCACCCTTAGCACCGCCCAGGTAGGCACCACCGGGAAAAGCGCGTGGACCAGCGGCAGTGCCACCAGCAGCGCGGCCAATGCGGCGAAGGCACGAATGTGGCCGGCACGTTGGATGATATAGGGGCCCAAGACGCACCCTATTCCGAAGCCGAGGAAGTAGAGCGAGCCGAGCATGCCGATGATCGGGGTCGGAAAAGCCTCGATCTGCGCGCGCACGGGGAGCAGCGTGCCGAACAGCCCGTGACCAAGCAGCAACAGAGCCACCGAAACCAGCAGCGCAAACACCGGGGCGAGCGTGCGGCTCATAGGCAGCCTCCATTCACGGCAGATACGATTTGCATTAAACGTCCAGACCGCAGCGCAAGCGCGTCCCTTAGCTAACACCAAAATCTAGCGATTTCCGGTGCAGACTTGATCTGTTTCTGATGTTTCCGCTTGGCTCACACTCATGCTTCAGCCTGGCCCATGAAATCTGGATCGAGGGCCAACCGCGCCAAGTACGAGCCTTCTTCACTTGCTTCCCTCGGGACCGTCAAGCTAGTTGGCAGGAGAGCAGCTTTGCACCGGACGCGGATCGTCCCTTTCCGTCATCATCCAGCCGGAAAACGAAGTGCTCGATGATGCCGCGCCATCCTCAGCGCAGCGCTTGGGTCCTCAAGGGACGAGGCGATACCCTCCGCCTTCTGTCAGCAGAAGCTTTGCGTCGGAGGGGTTCTCTTCAATTTTCTGACGCAGCCGATAGACGTGGGTCTCGAGGGTGTGGGTCGTCACGGCTGAATTGTATCCCCACACCTCCCCCAGCAGAGTTTCACGGGAAACCGGCTTCTCCCCTGCACGATAAAGATAGCGAAGGATTTGGCTCTCCTTCTCGGTCAAGCGGATCTTGTGACCGTTCATCTGATGCAGCAGCAGCTTGTCCGCTGGCCTGAAGGTGAAGGGGCCAATCGCGAGGACCGCGTCCTCGCTATGCTCATACTGCCGCAGCTGGGCCCTTAAACGGGCCAGCAGCACCCCGAGCCGGAAGGGTTTGGTCACGTAGTCGTTGGCGCCGAAATCGGTGCTCAGAATCTGCTCTGCGTCCCGATCGCTGGCGTTCAACATGATGATGGGAGTCTTGACCCCGATGCGGCGAAGCTGCCGGCAGAGATCCTGGCCCTCCATGTCGGGGAGGCTGACGTCTACCAGAATTGCGTCGAAGTATTCTCTCTCCGCCAGCTCCAGGGCCCTTCGGCCACTGGACACCTCGACGACCGTGAACTCGTCGTTGACGCTAAGCTGTTCGCTCAGGACGTCTCGTAGGGCCTCATCGTCATCTGCAAGCAGGATCTTTCGCGCGATCATCGGCGCCATGGCTACCTATTCCCCGGGCCACGCCGCTCAGGCCTGGCCACAAGCAAGAAACCCTTAGGCACCTTTGATCAGGGAAGCCGCCCATCCCGCAACAGAGACAGCAGGGCCTGGCGCAAAGGCTGATCGTCTTCGATCAGTGCATCCACGACATTGAAGTGGTGCCGTTCCGGCACTTCCAGTGCCTTTACTGGATTATGAAGACCCCAGGCTGCGGCAAGTTCCCGCTGCTGCTGACGAAACTCGTCCGGCTCCTGCGAACCGACCCCAAGAATGATCGGCAGTTCGGGGCTTGGCTGTTTGCCTTGCGGGCTGAGGTCCGCCGCTTCCTCTTGCGTGAGCTGCAGTATTGGCTGGTGATAGCTGTGCCGGATCGGCTCCAGCTGATAGATTCCCGAAACGGAGCAGCAGCCGGTAAGCAGGTCCTGCGGATAGCCGAGAACGCTCCAGTCCGTCGCCGACGCCATGGCCGCCAAATGACCTCCGGCGGAGTGGCCGGATACCGTAATCCGATTGCGCGCAAAGCCTAGATCACTCGCATGATCATAGAGCCACGTGAGGCAGCGGCGCACCTGTTCGACCATCGTCCCAATTCGGGCCTGGGGTGCGAGCGAGTAGTTAACCGAGGCGAAGGCAATCCCCTGCTCCACGAAGGCGGGGGCCAAATAACTGTAATGGGCCTTGTCCAAGCCCTGCCAATAGCCGCCGTGGACAAAGACAAGTAGCGGGCTTTGCCTATCCTCACTGGGGAAAAAGTCGAGCTTCTCACCAGGAGCGGGGCCGTAAGCAACATCGAAACGGTGCTTCAAGCTTTCGCGGACGGCCCGGCTATCGGCTTCCCATCGCTCGAAGAATCGGGGGTGCTCCGGCGTTAGCGCACGTAGATTGAGCTGCTTGTTCAGCGCCTCTTCATCATAGTTCCGCCACAGCACAGTTCCCATTGCCCCTGACCCTTCCTTCCTTCGCCTTTTCGTGCATCGCTACTTGTATAGCGCGTCTTCAGGTATACCTGTCGAGCAGCGTCAGCGCGCGCCAAACGGGCCTTCCCGCTCAACGTGACATGCCCTTGAGGAAAACATAAAGTCTCGGACGTGATGAAAAAAGCGTTAGCCGAACCCTCCGCACCTGTGGATTCGCCCCTTGATCGCCGGGAACTGGCTGAGGTGGAGCGCGCTTTTGCCGAACTTCGGAGCGGACGCCCGGTACGCTTTGTTCCTCTGTCCGGGCCTTCTTTTCTTGTTTTTGCATCGGATACCCTGGATTCAGCCGCGCTGGCCGCGGCAACGGCTCAGGGGAAGGGCCGTTCGGATGTCGGCGCGCGGCTGATCGTAACCGCAACCCGGGCCCGGCACTTGGGTCTGGCCGCGACAAAGGGCGAAGCAACCGCGCTCTGTGCCCGCAACTTGGGGCTGGGCGACATTGCCCAACTTGCCGACCCAACCCGGCAGCGGCAACGTGCGGTTGACCAGGTGCCACCAGTGGTCGAGGCCCCCTTCTGCGCCGGGAGCATCCTCGATCTTCTCAAATCTGCGCGGCTTTTGCCGGCGGCGCTTGTCTCGCCCGCGGAATCTGCGGAAGGAGAGGCCCTCGTCGTAACGGAAGCTGCCGTGCGCCGCTTCCGTGATCAGGCTGCACGCACGCTCTCGCGGGTGGCGGAAGCGAATGTTCCCCTGCTCGGAGCGGAGCAGACGCGGATCGTGGCCTTTCGGCCTGCGGACGGGGGGCGCGAGCATCTCGCCATTATCGTGGGAGAGCCGAAGCCGGACGCACCGCTGCTGGCGCGCCTCCACTCGGAGTGCTTCACTGGTGACCTGCTGCGCTCACTCAGGTGCGATTGCGGAGACCAATTGCGTGGCGCCATCGACCTCATGAGCCAGGAAGGTGGCGGTGTGCTGCTGTATCTGGCCCAAGAAGGGCGTGGCATCGGTCTGGTTAATAAGTTGCGTGCCTACGCGCTGCAGGATCATGGCGCCGATACCTTGGACGCCAACGAGCAGCTTGGTTTCGATGCGGACGAGCGGGTTTATAAACCCGCAGCAGAGATGCTCCGTCAGCTCGGCATCAAGCAAATCCGCCTGCTGACCAACAATCCTCTCAAGGTAGAGGCCCTGATGGCCTGCGGCGTAGATGTGGTCGCACGCGTTCCGCACAGCTTTCCAGCCAACTGCCACAACGCGGCCTACCTTCACACCAAGTCAGAGCGCTTCGGTCACTTCCTGTAGGGCTTTAGGAGGGGTTTCCTTACGATTGGGCACGCCGCTCCTGCTAGCGGAGGCGCGAACACGGCCTTGGCTGTCGCAAGAACGCAAGCCCGAAGCTCTCCGGCGGCCGACAAGAGGGAAAACGACATGATTGGGTAACCCCCTGTCGTTTCTTCTTCTTGGAGCGAACCGCCATGACCGATCACAGTGTTTCGTCAGCATCCACTCAGGCGGCAGCCGCGCAGCCTGCGGCACAAGGCGGGCGGCGCGCCCGCGGCGGCTCCGAAAGCCGCAGGGCCGCCCGTCGGGGCGGCGGGCGTGAACAGCTTGCCCAGATCCTGCGCAAGATCCCCTGTTTCGAGGTGATGAACCAGGAAGCGCTGGAGATCATCGAGGCAAACGCGGATACAGTTCTGGAGGAAGTCGGGCTGGAGTTCCGCGGCGATCCGGAAGCGCTGGCGCTGTGGAAGGGGGCAGGCTGTGATGTCCAGGGCGAGCGGGTGCGCTTCCCTCGCGGCCTCTGCCGGAAGATCGTGACGGAGAATGCGCCCGGGACCTTCACCCAGCATGCGCGCAACCCCTCCCGCTCCGTCCAGATTGGCGGCGACGTCACGGTCTTCGCTCCGGTCTACGGCCCGCCCTTCGTCAGCGACCTGGATAAGGGCCGCCGCTATGGAACGATCGAGGACTTCAACAATTTCGTGAAGCTGGCCTACATGGCCCCGGCCATTCACCACTCCGGTGGAACCGTGTGCGAGCCCGTCGACGTTCCGGTGAACAAGCGCCACCTGGACATGCTCTATGCCCACATGCGCTACAGCGACAAACCCTTCATGGGGTCGGTGACGGCGCCGGAGCGGGCGGAAGACTCCGTCAGCATGGCAAAGATCCTCTTCGGCGAGGACTTCGTCGAAAACAACACGGTGATGATCTCCCTCATCAACGCCAACTCGCCGATGGTGTGGGACGACACCATGGTCGGCGCGCTGAAGACCTATGCGCGCAACAACCAGGCGGTGATCTGCACCCCCTTTATCCTGGCCGGCGCCATGGCGCCCTGCACGGTCGCCGGCACCATGACCCAGACCCTGGCGGAATCCCTGGCCGGCATGGCCCTCGCACAACTCGTGCGTCCGGGTGCGCCGGTGGTGCTGGGATCTTTCGCCAGTTCCATGTCCATGCAGTCCGGCGCGCCGACCTTCGGCACCCCCGAGCCGGCCATGGTGCTCTATGGTATGGGACAGCTGGCGCGGCGCCTCGGCGTACCCTTCCGCTCCGGAGGCGGGCTCTGCGGATCTAAGGCCGTGGATGCCCAGGCGGCTTTCGAGAC
>JAJUFM010000072.1 GCA_029265995.1 Rhodospirillaceae bacterium
AGTCCTCTTCCCTGCGGTGTTTTTGAGGAGTCGCAGGGTGATAGAGGGGCCGATCCACGCTTGGCGCAAGAAGGTGAGCGCCGGGGAAATCAAGCCTGACGGGGCGCAGGAGTTGGCGGCGGAGAAGTTGCAGGCGCTGCATCATGCCTTGCGCGACTACCGCCCGGCGGGTGGCCGGACGGGTTGGAAGGAACGGCTAGGTCTGGCGCGGCGGCGGGCGGAGCCGCCGCAGGGGCTTTATCTCTACGGACCGGTCGGGCGCGGCAAGTCCATGCTCATGGACCTCTTCTTCGAAACGGCGCCGGTCGAGAGAAAGCGCCGCGTCCACTTCCACGCCTTCATGGCGGAGGTTCACGACCGGCTGCACCGCTGGCGAGGGCGGACCCGAGGGTCGCAGGCAGACCCCTTGCCCGATCTGGCGGCAGAGCTGGCCGAGGAGGCCTGGCTGCTCTGCTTCGACGAGTTTGTCGTCATCAACATCGCCGACGCCATGATCCTGGCGCGACTGTTCGAGACCCTCTTCGATCACGGGGTGGTGGTAGTTGCGACCTCTAACTTCGAGCCAGACCGCCTTTACGAAGGCGGTCTGCAGCGCGAGCACTTCCTGCCCTTCATCGAACTCTTGAAGCAACGCCTGGACGTTCTCGATCTGGGCCGGGGCACCGACTACCGCCTCGATCGGCTGACGCGGCAGCCCGTCTTTCATCACCCCCTCGGGCCCGGGGCCGACCGCTTCGCCGAGGAGGCCTTCGCCAGCCTCACGGAAGACGCTGCCATGGCCCCGAGCAGCATCACCGTCAAGGGCCGCAAGATCCCGGTGCCGGCCGCCGCCGCCGGAGTGGCGCGCTTCACCTTCGCCCAGCTCTGTGAGCAGCCGCTGGGAGCGAGCGACTACTTGGCGCTGGCTACCCACTTTCGGGCGCTGGTCCTGGAGGATGTGCCGCTCATGGGGCCGGCCCAGCGCAATGAGGCACGGCGCTTCATGCACCTGATCGACGCGCTCTACGAGCACCGCTGCAAGCTGGTGATGACGGCGGCGGCAGCGCCGGAAGAGCTCTATCCGGAAGGGGACGGTGCCTACGAGTTTACCCGCACCGTCAGCCGCCTGGCGGAGATGCAGGCCGGCGACTATCTGGAGCGCGCGCACCTGCCGTAAATCGGCGACCGCAGGTGGAGGAGCACCTCAGGAAGGCTCTTGCGACCCCTGCTCCTTCATCGCCGCCACCTCTGCTTCCCCGAAGCGGAAGTCACGGGCGCAGAACTCGCAGGTCATGGTGAGCGCCCCCTCTACGGTCAGGTGCTCGAGTTCCTCGGCCGAGAGGGTGGTAAGGATGCCCGCCAGCCGCTCCCGGGTGCAGCGACAACCGACCGCGAGTGGACGGGTGTCGAAAACCCTTACCCCATCTTCGTGGAAAAGGCGGAACAGCAGGGTTTCCGGCGCCAGCGCCGGATCCAGCAGTTCCTCCTCGGTCAGGCTGGACATGAGGATCAGCGCACGACGCCAGTCTTCCTGGCTGATCTCGGCGGCCTCTCCGGCTTCCGGCGCAGGAATGCGCTCGATCAGCAGCGCCCCGGCCCGCCAGCTCCCGGATACCTGGCGCGCCGCCACCATGATCCCGGCGTTGATCTGCTGCGATTGGCGGAAATAGAAGAGCAGGCTATCGGCCAGCTTTGGCCCCGTCAGTTCAACAAGACCCTGATAGCGCTCGCTGTGCTCCCCCTGATCGACGGTAAAGGCCATGTGCCCCTGGCCGAACCAGGGCTCGACCTCCAGGCCGGCGCCTGCGGCCTCGGCAGCCGTCGCCGCTTCCGGGTCGAAACCTGCATAACCACGCAGGTCGCCGGCGGAGGTCATGTCGGCCACCATGGTACGGATGGGCCCGTCGCCCTTCACCTGCAGGGTGAAGATGCCGTCGTACTTGAGTGTCGAGGCGAGCCCCCCGCCCAGCGCCACCAGTTCGCCCAGCAGGCGCGCCACCGGCTCTGGATAGTTCGGCCGGGTGAGAATGGTGTCGATCACCGGCCCCAGGCGAAGCAGCCGCCCGCGAATCCCGGAAGACTCGATCAGGAAGGGAAGGACAAGATCATCCTCGGGCCTTTGGCCCCTATCTGCTATGCCAGGCACCAGAGCAATATCGCCTTCTGTGCGTGCAAACGGTTCTCCGCCTCATCCCAAACCACCGAGCGCGGCCCGTCAATCACCTCGGCCGTCACCTCTTCGCCCCGATGCGCGGGTAAACAATGCATGAAGATGGCGTGAGAATTTGCCTTCTCCATCAAGTCGGTCGTTACCGCAAAGGGCTTCAGCAACCTGGCGCGGCGTTCTGCATCGTTCACGTCGTCGCCCATGGAGACCCAGGCATCGGTGACGACACAGTCGACATCGGTCACGGCCTCCACCGGATCGTGCAGCACCTTGATGTTGCCGCCTTCGCCGCGGGCCCAGGCCAGCACATCGGCCGGCGGGGAGAGCTCTTCCGGGCATGCGAGGCGCAGCTCGAAGTTGAAGCGCACCGCAGCGTGGATCCAGGAGGTGGCCATGTTGTTGCCGTCGCCAGACCACGCGACCACCCGGCCACTGATCGGGCCCAGGTGTTCCTCGAGAGTCATCACGTCGGCCATCAGCTGGCAGGGATGCGTGCGGTCCGTAAGGCCGTTGATGACCGGCACGCTCGCGTTTTCAGCCAGCTCGAGCAGCTTCTCCTCCTTGGTCGTGCGCAGCATGATGGCGTCGACATAGCGAGAGAGCACGCGAGCAGTATCTCCGACAGTTTCACCCCGACCCAGTTGGGTGCCACTTGGCTCCAGCACCACCGGTTCTGCCCCGAGCTGGCGAATTCCCACTTCGAAGGAAACCCTTGTGCGGGTCGAAGGCTTTTCGAAAACCAGTGCAACTGCCTTGCCATCCAGGGGGCGGTCACGGCCGGCCGTTCCGGACTTGCATGCTTTCCCAAGCTCCAGGATGTGGCGCAACTCCGAGGCCGGGAAGCGATCCAGGTCCAGAAAGTGTCTTGGCTCTGTTGTCATAGTGTCTGCTCCGCGGCGGCAAAGCTTCCGGCAGTTTCCTCCAGGAGCCCCACGGCCATATCGACTTCTTCTCGCCCGATGATCAGCGGTGGCAAGAGCCGCACGACATTTTCCGCCGCGCCCACCGTCAGCAGTCCACGCTCCTGGGCCGCGGCAATGACATCGCCGGAAGGAACCCGGCACTTCAATCCGAGCATGAGGCCCGAGCCCCGCACTGCCTCGAACACCTGTGGATGGCGCTGAACCAATCCCTCGAGCTTGTGCCAAAGGTAATCGCCGGTCGCCTTCACCTGCTCGAGAAAGCCGGGCTTCAGGAGCTCGTCCAGCACGGCATTGCCGCAAGACATGGCAAGCGGATTGCCGCCGAAGGTCGTGCCATGTACGCCGGGCCCGAAGGCTTGCGCCACCTCCTCGGTGGTTAGCAGCGCGCCGATGGGGAAGCCGCCGCCCAAGCCCTTCGCCAGCATCATGACATCCGGCCAGACGTCGGCCCACTCACAGGCAAAGAGCTTGCCGGTGCGCCCCATGCCGCACTGAATTTCGTCGAAGATCAGCAACAAGCCGAACTCGTCGCACACCCGCCGCAGTTCGCGCAGAAACTCCAGCCGCGCCGCACGAATACCGCCTTCTCCCTGGATCGGCTCGACCAGGATGGCGGCCGTCTCGTCGGTGATGGCGTTGCGCAGCTCGTTGCTGTTGCCGAAGGCAATCTGGTCAAAACCTGGGGCGTTGGGGGCAAAGCCGTCCATGTACTTGGGATTGCCCGAGGCGGCGATCGCCGCCAGAGAACGCCCGTGAAAGGACCCACTGCAGGCAATGATCCGATAGCGATCGGGCTGGCCGCGATCATCGAAATGCTTGCGCACGATCTTGGCAGCGGCCTCGAAGGCTTCCACACCGGAGTTGCAGAAGAATACGCGGTCGGCGAAGGAATGCTCGGCCAGGCGCGCGGCCAGGCGCTCCCCCTCAGGAATGCGGAAAAGGTTAGAGGTATGCCAGACCTTCGCCGCCTGCTCCTGCAGCGCCTTGACCAGATGCGGGTGCGCGTGACCCAGTGCGCAAACCGCGATACCCGCGGTGAAGTCGAGGAATCGTCGACCGTCGGTGCTGTAAAGCCAAGGGCCTTCGCCGCGCTCAAACGCCAGATCGGCGCGCGCGTAGTTCCGCATCAGGGCATCACGCATCGGTCTTCCTCCAAAGGCGCCTCGCCGCTTGTCGCCAGCTGCGCCGGAAAGGCGGCACGATGCCGCCGCCGCGAGGGGCTGTCAACGGCACGAAGGCTAGCTGAGACAGCATTGAATCGAATGCGTTTAGCTAACCCATTCGAGGCCGTGTCTCCCGCCTCAGATCGTGATGGTGCCCTGCAGGTAGGGTGCTGCGTGGCCGGAGAGGAAGACCCGCTCTCCCTCGATGCGACACAGGAGATCACCGCCGCGCGCGGAGACCTGTCGCGCACGGAGCGGATTGCGTTGCAGACGCTCAGCCCAGAAAGGCGTCAGCACGCAGTGCGCAGAGCCGGTGACGGCGTCTTCGGGAATTCCTACCGCAGGCGCAAAGTAGCGTGAAACGAAATCATGCTGCTCGCCCTGGGCGCTCACGATCAGCCCATCCCCCGGCAAGGCAGCGACCTTGTCGAGATTGGGTGCGGCGTTGCGAACGGCCCCTTCATCGGGCAGCAGCGCGAGAAACTTTTCGTCGCGCCATACCTCCAGCGGCACCGATCCCAGGGCGGCCGCGACTGCCGCCGCTTCCTCAGCCGACGCTTTGCTCGGCGGCTGTGCCGGAAAGTCCATGGTCAGCAGATCCCCCTCACGACTGACCGTCAGCGGACCGCTGCGCGTCTGGAAGCGCACCACGTTGGCTTCCGGCCGCAGGTGGGAAAAGACGACCCAGCCGCTTGCCAGCGTGGCATGGCCGCAAAGATCCACTTCCAGCGCTGGTGTGAACCAGCGAAGATCAAAATCACCATTGGACCTCTCCACCAGGAAGGCGGTTTCTGCCAGATTGTTTTCTGCGGCAATGGCCTGCAGCATTTCATCCGGTAGCCAGCGCTCAAGCGGGCAGACCGCCGCAGGGTTGCCCCCAAAGACACGGTCCGTAAAGGCATCAACTTGATAGAGCGGTAGCTGCATCGGCGCTTTCTTCCATTGGAGGTCCATCAGTGGATGGCCAGACACCCAGTTTGCCGTTCTTGCCAAGGCACCGCCACAGGCAAACAGAAAAAGGGCCCGGCACAAGGCCGGGCCCGAGGATGGCGGGAGGACCCGCCCGTGGAGGAGCGTTAAAAGACGCGAGCGCCTTGTCCGAATTCGGGATAGGCCTCCAGGCCCAGTTCCGTCCGATCTAGACCCAGTTCCTCAGCTTCTTCGGAAACCCGCACGCCGATCGTGGCCTTGAGCAGGAACCAGAGAACCGAGGAGGTAACACCGACGAAGAGGCCGATCGCGAGGATGCCGGTCAGCTGCACAAGCAGGTCGCCTTCTCCGAACAAAGCCACCGCCAGCGTGCCCCAGATGCCGGCGAAAAGATGCACCGGAACTGCGCCCACCACATCATCGATCTTGAGCCGGTCGAGAAGCGGGACGCTGGCGACCACGATCAGACCACCGACAGCGCCGATCAAGACTGCGAGCAAGGGGCTGCCGATATCGGGCCCGGCGGTAATGGAGACCAGCCCTGCAAGGGCGCCGTTCAGCGTCATGCTGAGATCCACCTTGCCATAGAGCAGCGCGGTGAGAACCATCGCGGTGACCACGCCTGCGGCCGCTGCCAGGTTGGTGTTCGCAAAGACCTGGGATATTTCGACCAGGGCGGCCGCGCTGTCCATCGCAAGGGCCGAGGCGCCGTTGAAACCGAACCAACCCATCCAGAGGATCAGGGTGCCGAGCGTGGCCAGCGGCAAATTCGCACCGGGGATCGGGTTGACCTTGCCGTCGGGAGCATACTTGCCCCGGCGCGCCCCGATGATGATCGCTCCGGTCAAGGCCGCCCAACCGCCAGTGGAGTGCACGATCGTGGAGCCGGCGTAGTCGGAAAAGCCCATCTCGGCCAGCCATCCCCCGCCCCATGTCCAAGCGCCCTGGATCGGATAGATCAGGCCGGTCAGCAACACGACGAAGATCAGGAAGGGCTTGAGGCGCACTCTCTCGGCAATGGTGCCGGAGACGATGGAAGCCGCCGTCGCCACGAAGACCATCTGGAAGAACCAGTCGGAGAGGGTTGTGTAGCCAGCCTCCAGAACCGTTGCCAGAGCGCCTTCATCCCCCGCCTGGAGCGCCAGTTCCGCGGGGCTAGCGCTGTAGAAGAGGGTCAGGGAGCCGATCCAGCCGCTGACATCCACATACATCAGGTTGTAGCCCACCAGGAAGTACATCAGGCCGGCGACGGAATAGAGCGCAATGTTCTTGAGGCAGATTGCCGAGGTGTTCTTGCTGCGGACCAGCCCGGCTTCAAGCATCGAAAAGCCGGCAGCCATCCACATCACGAGAATGCCGGCGAAGAGGAAGAGGAAAGTATTGAGTATGAACGCGGTCTCGGCAGAGACACTACCGGCCCCAGGGGGCGCAAGCTCGACCTCCTGGGCGAAGGTCCCACTCGCTGAAGCGACCAGAAGCAGCAAGGGGGCTGCTCCCTTTATGAGGGTGCGAAGCATTGTTGTTTCCTTAGTCTCGGGGATCAAATGGCCTGGGCGTCGAGTTCGCCCGTGCGAATGCGCACGGCCTTCGCCACTTCCAGCACGAAAATCTTGCCGTCACCGATGCGACCGGTGCCCGCCGCCTGGCGAATGGCTTCCACCGCGGGCTCGACGATCTCGTCGCGCACCGCAAATTCGATCTTTACCTTTGGCAGAAAGTTCACTGCATACTCGGCGCCGCGATAGATCTCTGTCTGCCCGCGCTGTCGCCCATAGCCCTTGACCTCACTGACGGTCAGCCCTTCCACGCCGCTGGCGGCCAGCGCCTCCCGTACCTCCTCCAGTTTGAAAGGCTTGATGATTGCCATGATCCACTTCATCAGCCGTCTCCCTTTGCGATAGCGGCAGGGCTCCTGCCCCGCCCGCCTGCCCGCAGCTCCTCTGCGGGCCTCACAACAGGAGATTCAAGTTCCGTGCCAACTCATGACCGCCCGAGAAAAAAGGCACCATAGGCAGCTCGCACGATGAAAGTGCGCGTAATTTAATCAGCTAAATTCCTGTGCCTACAGAATAGGCAGGATAGCGGGAGCCGCTGGACAAGGCGCCAGCTCAGGGCGATGCTGTCGCCATGGTCACGTCCCACGAGAGCGATCACAGCGTCGCGCGCTTCGATGTCATCCTGTCCGGCGGCGGTCTGGTCGGACTGACGCTGGGAGTAGCCCTGGCGGATGCCGGGCTGGAAGTTGCGATTGTCGACCGGTTGGATCCCGCCACGGTGGTCGATGAACCCTTTGACGGGCGCGCCTCGGCCATTGCTCGAGGATCACAGCATGTGCTGGCCGCAACAGGTGTCTGGGCGCAGGCGGCAGAGGAAGCGGCCCCCATCTACGATATTCGGGTGAGCGACGGGCGGATCGGTCGCCGTCCCTCCCGGCTCTTTGTGCACTTTGACGCCGATGAGTTTGCCGAAGGGCCGATGGGCTGGATCATCGAAAACCGGATGCTGCGGCGCGCGCTGCACGCCCGAGCCCACGCTCTCCCCAGCCTCACCTTGATTGCGCCGGCCAGCCTCGATAGGGCGGAACGGCGGGACGAGGGAGTTATCGCCTCGCTTTCCGATGGTCGAAAGCTACACGCGTCCTTGCTGGTTGCGGCCGAGGGGCGCAATTCGCCGCTTCGGAAAAGCGCCGGTATCCCGGTAACCACTTGGGACTACCCCCAGTCCGGGATCGTCTGCACCATCTATCATGCGCACGATCATGCCGGCACAGCGCATGAGCATTTCCTGCCCTCGGGTCCCTTTGCTG
Organism: Rhodospirillaceae bacterium; assembly: GCA_029265995.1. Classification (GTDB taxonomy): domain Bacteria; phylum Pseudomonadota; class Alphaproteobacteria; order Kiloniellales; family DSM-21159; genus Aquibaculum. The sequence goes on from JAJUFM010000072.1 coordinate 7,969, forward strand.
TCCTGCCCCTCCCCGACGATGAGAAGGGCCGGCATCGCTCCTCGATCGTCTGGACGGAAAAGCGTGATCTCGTGCCAGGATTCATGGCGCTGGACGACCACGCCTTCGCTGCAGAAATTCAGCGGCGCTTCGGCTACGGTCTCGGCGAGATCAAGGTGGAGGGCTACCGCTGGTCCTATCCTCTCTCGCTGATGCATGCTGAACGCTACTATGATCGACGGCTCGTGCTCGTCGGCGACGCGGCGCACGGCATCCATCCCATAGCTGGGCAAGGCTTCAACCTCGGCGTGCGCGATGTAGCCGCCCTGGCGGAATGTATCGTGGATGCGCAACGCCTGGGCCTGGACCTGGGCAGCGACCCTGTACTGGCGCGCTACCAGCGGTGGCGACGCTTCGACAATGTCGTCATGCTGGCAACGACCGATGGCCTCAACCGCCTTTTCTCCAACGACTTGCCTCCGGTGCGGCTCGCCCGCGACCTCGGCATGGGGCTGGTGAACCGCTTCAGCCCGGCCCGACGCTTCTTCATGCGCCACGCCATGGGCCTCGTCGGCGATCTACCCCGCCTGGTGCGCGGCGAGCGCTTGTAGGCCCAGCCACCTTCCCTACAGCAGGAATTGCGTGGCGAGGCCGAGGAAGACGAAGAAACCCAGCACGTCGGTCGTGGTCGTCAGGAAGGGACCCGCCGCCACGGCCGGATCGAAGCCCAGGCGGTCCAGCGACAGGGGGATGAGCGTTCCGGCAAGTCCTGCCCACGCCATGTTGAAGATCATGGCTGCGGCCAGCACTAGCGCCAGGTCCAGCCGGCCGAACCAGAGGCCGGCAATGGTCCCCATGATCGACGCGAAGACGAGGCCGTTGGCCAGCCCCACCACCATTTCCTTGCCAACAACTTTCATGGTGTTGCGGGGATTCAAGGCGCGCGTGGCGAGGGCACGCACCGTTACCGTCACCACCTGCATGCCGGCATTGCCACCCATGGCGGCAACAATGGGCATCAAGATCGCCAGCGCCACGATCTCTTCGATGGTCCCGGCGAAGCGGGAGATGACGAGAGACGCGACAATGGTATTGAAGAGCGTGACCAGCAGCCACCGGATCCGCCGTGGCGCCGTCGCCATTGCGCCTTCACCGATATCGGCGTCGCCGACGCCGCCCAGTCTCAGAAGGTCTTCCTCAGCCTCTTCCTCGACCACATCCAGGATATCATCGATGGTAATGACCCCGACCAGGCGCCCCGCATCATCGACGACCGGCGCGGAAAGAAGGGAGTAGCGCTTGAACAGCCAGGCCACTTCCTCCTGGTCCATGGTCACGGGAATGGTGCGGATTTCCTCGTCCATCAAGGTCAGGATGCGCACCGGGCGCATGTGGCGCATCACCCGTGAGAGCGGGAGCTTCCCGATCGGCCGATAGCGGGGGTCCACCACATAGAGGTCATAGAAGTCGTGGGGCATCTCCTTGCGGTGGGAGCGCATGTAGTCGATGGTTTCGCCGACGGTCCAGATCGAAGGCACGACCACCGTTTCGCGCTGCATCAGGCGCCCGGCCGAGTCTTCCGGGTAGGTCAGCCCCTCCTGCAGCAGACGCCGTATTGTGACCGGCACCCGGGCCAGGATCTGCGCGCGCAGCTCTTCGTCCAGGTCTTCGAAGAAGGCCAGAGCATCGTCGCTTTCCAGCAACTCCAGAATGTTCGCAACCACCTGCGGGCCGAGCGCCCCAGCAACCTCCTCGCGCAGGCTCTCCTCAAGGTAACTGAGGGTTTCCGGCGCCAGGTTGTTGCCCACCAGCCTGAGAAGAAGCCGCCGCTCGTCCGGATCGAGAGCTTCCAGCAACTCGGCGATATCGGCCGGATGCAGATTCTCTATGACGGCATCGATACGTTCGAGATCACGCGCGGCCAGCGCTTCTTCCACCTCCTGGAAGAAGGCCTTGCTCAGGCCAGGCAGCTCTCCTTCGTCGGGGCCAAGAGCCTCGCCCGACTTCATGCGGAGTCATTCTCCGGCTCTTCACCCGGCATCGGCAGGCATTGCGCGCGGCTTTGAGCATCCACAGCCGCAATGGCACAGAGGTTTATGACGCCCCGCGCGGTAATGGAGGGGGTCGCGATATGCGCCGGACAGGCGGTGCCGAGCAGGAGAGGTCCCACCGAGAGGCCTTCACCCAGAACCTTTAGCAGGTTGAAGGCGATATTGGCCGCGTCCAGGGTGGGCATGATCAAGAGGTTGGCCTGTCCCTTCAGCTTAGAGTTGGGGAAGATCCGGGCGCGTATCTCCTCGGACAAGGCGGCGTCCGCATGCATCTCCCCTTCTACTTCCAGCTCCGGGTAGCGCTGGTGCAACTGGCGCACGGCTTCACGCATCCGCAGCGCCGTGGGGTGCTGATGACTGCCGAAGTTCGAATGCGACAACAGCGCGATCTTCGGCGCGATGCCGAAGCGCTGCACCGCGGCGGCGGCATAGGTCGTCATTTCCACCAGCTCTTCGACGGTAGGCTCATCGCTGACATAGGTGTCGGCAATGAAGAAGGTTCCCTTGGAGGTGATCAGCAGGCTAAGGGCCGAGTAGTCTTCTACCCCTTCCGCCTTCCCGATGATGTCCTCTATATGGCGCAGATGGTCCAGATAGCGCCCTTCCACTCCGCAGATGAGCGCGTCGGCATCGCCTCGGCGCACGGCCAGCGCCCCGATCACCGTGGCATCGGTTCGAATCACCGTGCGCGCCTGGTCGGGTGAGACGCCCTTGCGCTCCATGATCCGGTGATACAGGCGCCAGTAGTCGTTGTAGCGAGGATCGGAGAGAGGATTGACCACCTCGAAGTCCTCGTCCATGCGAATGCGCAGGCCCAGCCGCCCGATTCGGTCGGCGATCACTTCCGGGCGACCGCAAACGATCGGCTTTGCCAACCCCTCGTCCACGACCGCCTGTACCGCGCGCAGAACGCGCTCGGCTTCGCCTTCAGCAAAGAAGACGCGCTTGGGATCCGCCTTCGCCTGCTCGAACATCGGCTTCATCGCAAGCCCGGAGCGGAAGACGAACTCGGTCAGACGCTGGCGGTAGGCGACCATGTCCCCGATCGGCCGGGTGGCGACGCCGCTCTTCATGGCCGCTTCCGCAACCGCCGGAGCTATCTGCAGGATGAGGCGCGGATCAAACGGCCGAGGGATGAGATACTCTCGGCCAAAGGGCGCACTCTCTCCACCGTAGGCCTGGATGACGACCTCGGAAACTTCGCTGCGCGCAAGTTCCGCCAGTGCTCGGACGCAGGCGATCTTCATCTCTTCGTTGATCCCGGTCGCGCCAACGTCCAGGGCGCCGCGGAAAATGAAGGGGAAGCAGAGAACGTTGTTCACCTGGTTGGGATAGTCGGAGCGGCCGGTGGCAATAATGGCGTCCGGCCGTACCTTCCGCGCCTCCTCCGGCAGGATCTCGGGCTCTGGATTGGCCAGCGCCAGGATCACCGGATCCCTTGCCATTCGCTTGACCATTTCGGGCTTCAGCACGTTGGGCGCTGAGACTCCCAGGAAGACGTCTGCCCCATCGATCACCTCCCCAAGGCTGCGCGCCGACGTGGCCTGCGCATAGCGTGCCTTCCAGGGATCCATCAGGACCTCACGGCCTTCGTAGATCAGCCCCTCGATGTCGACGACGTAGATGTTCTCCCGGCGAACGCCCTGCTCCACCAGCAGATCGAGACAGGCGATGGCAGCAGCGCCCGCGCCTGAACAGACGACCTTCACGTCGCTGATCTTCTTGTCGACCAGATAGAGCGCATTGTAGATGGCTGCGTTGACGATGATGGCGGTGCCGTGCTGATCGTCATGGAATACCGGGATCTTCATGCGCCGGCGCAGCTCTTGCTCGACGATGAAGCACTCGGGTGCCTTGATATCCTCGAGATTGATGCCCCCGAAGGTCGGCTCCAGGGACGCCACGATGTCGATCAGCTTGTCAGGATCCAGCTCATCGATCTCGATGTCGAAGACATCGATGCCGGCGAACTTCTTGAACAGAACCGCCTTGCCTTCCATCACTGGCTTGGAGGCCAAGGGACCGATCGCACCAAGGCCCAGCACGGCGGTGCCGTTGGTGACGACGCCGACCAGGTTGGCCCTGGCGGTCACCGTCGACGCCTCTGCAGGATCTTCGACAATGGCGCGGCAAGCGGCGGCCACCCCGGGGGTATAGGCAAGCGCCAAGTCGCGCTGATTTCCCAGGGGCTTGGTCGCCACGACCTCCAACTTGCCGGGAACGGGCTGACGGTGATAGGTCAAGGCGGCCGCTGCGAAGGATTCGTCGACCATGAATATCTCCCCGGGAAGCTGTAGTGAGCCCCTTCCTATGGCTGGCGAAGCGCGGCGGAAGGCCTCAAGAAACTAGCCTAATGGCTTGGCAACACAAGGGCGAAGCCGCCCGCAGAGCAAGAGGACGCCGTGGCGGGATCTCCCGGTTTGGCAGCGCCGGAATGGCGCATTGAAGATCGGCCTGTCGACTATCCCGATGCCCTCGCGGCGATGGAAGAGCGCGCGGCCGCAATTCGGGAAGGCCGCGCCCCGGAGCTGCTTTGGCTGCTCGAACACCCGCCGCTTTACACCGCAGGGACCAGCGCGCGGCGCGAAGACCTCCTGACCCACCGATTTCCAGTTTATGAAGCCGGCCGCGGTGGTCAGTACACCTACCATGGCCCTGGTCAAAGAGTCGTCTACCTGCAGCTCGACCTCAAGGCGCGCCAGCCGGACCTGCGGCTCTACGTGCGATGCCTGGAGGAATGGATCATTCAGACGCTGGCGCGCTTCCAGGTAAAGGGCGAGCGGCGCGAAGGGCGCGTGGGGATCTGGGTCCCTCGGGAGGGGGGCCGGGAGGACAAGATCGCCGCGATTGGCGTGCGGGTGCGCCGCTGGGTCACGCTGCACGGGATCTCGATCAACCTCGATCCCGACCTGTCTCACTTCGACGGCATCGTCCCCTGCGGGATAAGGGAGCATGGGGTGACTTCTTTGGTCGACCTGGGGCTACCGGTAACCCTGCAAGACCTCGACATCGCCCTGCGCGATACCTTCGAGAATATCTTCGGTCCCGGCCGGCCGATGGGTCCCGCCTGATCCGCCGTTCCCAGGTCAGTCACCCTCCTACAGGCTGGGCTCAGATGTTCTGAGGAGATGGCGACAGGAAACTCGCTGCGAAGGCCTGAAGATCCAGATCCACCCTGTCGGGCTCGAGAAGACAGCTAAGCAGCCACTCCTGGCATTCCTCCGCCATCTGCCCCACAGCATCGCGCGGCTTGCACCAGAGGGGTCGGTGACCCGCTTCCAGAGGCGCAACGGGATCTGAGGCGACCGCGACAAGGAAGAAGGTGCAGCGTTTATCGTAGCACTTGCCCTCGAAGGGCTTGTTCAGGAACTGCCGCAAACTGAAGAGCGGCCAGCTGCGGGCGATGCGGTGGCCGGTTTCTTCGAGGAACTCCCGTCGCAGCGCCACTTCCGGCGTCTCGCCAGCCTCGATTCCGCCCCCTGGAATCTCCAGGCCATCTGCCGTTTCCACTAGCAACAGGCGCCCCTGGTCCGGCCGCCACGCAAGCCCATAGGCGCCGGGGCGCAAGCGATAGCTTTGCCCTTCCAGACGTATCCCGAAGGCCTTCATGCGCTGGGGAGCTGCTGAAAGCCGGGTTGCAAAGCTCCCGACCAGGGTTCGATTTCCACCTCGGCGACGACCGCCTGCGGGGGGCCTTCGCGACAGGCGGCAAGCATCTCATCGACGGCCTTGGCGTCTCCGGCAAAGACAGCTTCCACCGTTCCATCCTTCCGATTGCGGACCCAGCCGTTCAGGCCGCGCCGCTGCGCCTCTTTTCTGGTCCAAGCGCGATACCAGACGCCCTGGACCCGGCCGGAGATGACAGCCCGAACCTGTCGCTCGGCCATCACTGAACCTCCAGCCCCACTCTCTTTTGTAGCGCTTCATCGCGGATGGACACTTCCTGTCCCATCAGGTCGTTCGCCTCCGGCCCGCAAAGCCAGGCGATGACCTGCGCCGGCCGCTCCGGACTGGCCAGGCTCTCCCGCGGAAGCCTGCTGACCTCATTAATGCCCGAGGCGCGGATCTGCACCTGCATTTCGGTATCCACCACTCCAGGAATGAAGCCGAAGGCGCGCAGGCCCTCATCGCCATACTCAAGATGAAGGCTGCGCGTCACCATGGCGAGCCCGGCCTTTCCGGCACAGTAGGCGCTCCACCCTTCCATGGGCCGGTGGGCGGCCCCGCTGGAGACATTGACCACGGTCCCGTCGGCGGCGAGCAGATCGGGCAGCAGAGCGTGGAGCAGACGCAGAGCGCCGCCCAGATTGATCTCGATGTTGCGGATCCACTCCTCCGGCGGACAGTCCGCCAACTTCCCTATCGGTTCGACAACGCCAGCGTTGTTGACCAGGATATCGACCCGACCAAGCTCTTCGCGTAGCGCCCGCGCTGCCTTGGCGACTTCCTTTCCGCTGGAAACGTCGCAGCCCAGCGCCAGAGCCCGTCCGCCGTCGGCACGGATTTCCTCAGCCAAAGCCTGACACGCGCCTTCGCTCCGCGCGAGCAGCGCGACTGCCGCGCCTTCCCGCGCCAGGATTCGGGCAGCGGCGGCACCGATACCGCGGCTGGCCCCGGTAATGACCGCTACCTTTCCATTCAGACTAGGCATCTTCTTCTCCAGTATTGTCTCCGTGCGCCCTGATCGTCGCGCCGGCATTTCCTCCATTGCCATAGCTTACCGTAAAGACGATTTCCACGGCGCGTCGGGCATGACGCTCCCACAGGGGGCGCCGCGTCCATTGATCTTCCACCGTAAGGACCGGCTTGCCCCGATCCTCGTGGAGGAGCGCGTTGCGCAGCCCGCGCAGCCAGGCCAGATCTTTTGCGGGCGCAGCCCGGCGCCATTTAGACTGCTCCGCCTGCATTTCGACGATGGCACCGGCGAGAATGACCACAGCGGCCCAGGCACCGGCACAGAAAGCCGCCTGCAGATCGATCAACAGCGCCGTCGCCTGTTCCGACGGCTGCCCCCTCGTCCCGGCTAGACCATGCTGGTGCTGGCGCTCCTCGAACCACAGCCGTCGCTCATCCCAAATCAGCGGATCGGGGGGATCCAGATGCTCCATCGGCGACCTCCAGCAGCTTCGCGTTACATCCCAAAATTACTGAAAAGCGCTCCGGCCCCCTATTAATGAAGGGGGCGGGCACCGCGCGCGCTGAGCGACAAGAGACCAGGCAGCGCGCGCTCACCGCCTGCTGCACCGCGCGTGCCGCCACAAATCGAAACGATACAAGGGATAGGTCTCATGAAGCTTCCCCTCGCCGGACTGGGAGCCCTCGGCTTCGCACTTTGCCTGATCGCCCCGGCCAGTACACCGCTGGCACGTAGCGCGATCGGTGAGGTCGTCGCCGTCATCGACGGCACCTCCTACCGTGGTGAAACACTCACTGTACCATCTGAGGGCACCTCCACTGCCGAGGTCATGTCGATCGGCCCAGTCACCATTATCTCCATCCAGGCGCATGATCCGGAAGCCGACAGCATCATGCAAAATGTTCTTTCGATCGAGCTCACGCTGATGGGGAATGACAGTTCGGCGCCGCTGACGGGCGCTGAAGTGTCCTGGTGGCCGGAAGGCATGGACCCGCCCTTCTACCTCAGCGAAGGCAGCGGCCATAGCGTCGAGGTTGTGATCGACGAGCTGTCGCTCGAAGACTCGGACGCCGCAATCAAGGGAAGCTTCTCCGGCCTGACGTGCCGGCAAGATGGCATGTTCGAAGAGATGGACACCAACGACTGCCTGTCGATCGAAGGCACCTTCGATACGACCCTGCTCGAGGCGAAGTGAGCCATTCCGGCTCACGCTCCCAAAAAACAGGATGCGACGATGATCGCCTCTTTGCCGGGTCTGCGGTGGCTGCGGGGCCTCGCTCTGGTCTCTGCTCTTGCCCTGGTCGCGGTCGGCCTGCTCCCGCAGGCCGGGGCGCAGCCGCGCGATCCGAACGCGCCCTACAAGGACGCCTATGACGTCCAGACCCGCGGCCTCCTGGTGGGAAGCTGGCAGGGCAGGATCAGCGGCAGCAAGTTGTCTCAGGCCGACGGCCAACTGGCCGGCCAGGCGGTCTTCGTGCGCCGCGGTTACCAGGGGCGCGATAGCTTCGGCATCGTGCTGCACGACCATCGCCATCGCAACGGCCTAGATTACTCGGATATCAGCATCGGCGACATACCCTGCGGGCCGGACGGCGGCACGCTGCGGGCCATCACGAAGCTCGAGCCAACGCCCCTTGGCGCGAACGTCATCTTCTACAATCGCCTCGCCGACACCCAGCGCAGCGATTTCCGTGTGGATGGACGATACGGGGTCGAGCCGGAAAACCCCGCCACGCTGCGAAGCGTCTGGAACGATGACGGACTGAGCCTGCGCCTGTCCGGCCCCTTCATTGCGGCAGTGGTGCCGATCCGCAATGGCGCCTTCGACTATGAGCGCCAGAACGAGGGATGGCTGGATCGCATTCACCTCGA
>JAJUFM010000195.1 GCA_029265995.1 Rhodospirillaceae bacterium
TGATCGAGAATTTCTTCTGCAGACTCAAGGAGTTCAAGCGGATCGCCATGAGATCCGACAAAACTGACTCAAGCTTCAGCGCCATGATCCACTTGGCAGCTGCCGTGGAAAACGCGCGATGAACCTCAACAGGCCCTAGAGTTGAGCCTCTTTATCAGGGGGTCCGAGAAGCGCTACTCAGAGGCAAGCCTATTCCTCTTCCAGCACGGAACGGACGAGCGGCAGGCGAAGTTCGCGCCGCTCGGCCAACGCGCGAGCGTCCAGGCGGGCCACGGTACGGCTAGCCGCGTCATAGGACCGCTCCATGCGGGTCAGCAAATAGTCGATGACCCCGACGCCAGGGCGAAGTTGCCGGTCGGCGAACAACTTAGCCAGCAGCGCCCGCATCAGATGATCATCGGGTTCGCTGAGCGCTGCCACCGCACCGCTCTCCAGCCTAGAGCGAAGATCCGGCAGGACGACAGGCCAGCGTGCGGGATAGCTGCGACTGGTCAGAAGCAGGTGGCCTCCCCTTTCCCGCAGCAGGTTGTAAAGGTGGAATAGACCACGCTCGCCCGCTGGATTTCCGGCCAAGCGTTCCGCATCCTCGACTACCGCCGCCTTGCCGGAATCCAGGGCTTCCGTGAGAGCCGCGGCATCGCCTATGGCAGGGTCGAGGCTGACTGCGCCACTTCGCGCGCGCCAGACCTGAGCCAGATGGCTTTTGCCGCTCCCGGAAGCGCCAACCAGGCTTAGCAAGGTAACCTGCCAGTCCGGCCAGGAATCGATCCAGCCAACCGCAACCGCATTACAGGGAGCGACGAGGAAGTGCTCTCGTTCGAGCGCTGGACGATTTTCAAGGGATAGGGGGATCTGCTTGGCGGACGTCATGGGACCGAAGGGTCAGGACCATCTCCATGATAGAGGCGCGACTGCAGATACCGCTCCAGCGCAAAGCGTATCAAGACCCCTACGGCAGCCGCCACTGGCAAAGCCAAGAGGACGCCCACGAAACCGAAGAGCGCACCCCCGGCGAGTACAGCGAAGATGACGATGACCGGGTGTAACCCGATACGGTCTCCGACGAGCTTTGGCGTCAGAATGTTGCCTTCGATTGCCTGACCGACGAAGAAGATCGCCGCAACCGCGGAGATGGCCAGCCAGCTATCAAACTGTAGCACGGCGAGCCCGACGGACAGCAGGAAGCCGATCGCCGCGCCCAGATAAGGAATAAAGGACAGCATTCCGGCCAGCAGCCCGATGACCAACCCCGAGGGCAGCCCCACAAGGGTCAAACCCACGGCATAGAAGATCGAGAGGCTGATACAGACGATCAGGACGCCACGCACCCACCCTGCCAGAATCTCGTCCACTTCCGCCGCCAACCGTCGGATCGTCGGAGCATGGGGACGCGGCAGCCAGGCATCGATTCGCCCGATCATTCGATCCCAGTCGCGCAGCAGGAAAAAGGAGATGACGGGTGTCAGGAACGCGAGGCCCAGGATGTTGATCACCGCGGCCCCCCCGGAGAGAAGCCCGAGCGCGGCGTTCGTAAGCAGGCTCGCCATGTTGGCAAAGGCACCGGAAAGCGCGCTGCGCGCCTGATTGAGCAGGTTGTCGGCGACCTGGGAATCCATGCGCCTCAAGATGCCTTCGGCGGCGCCCCGAACCCTTTCAAACATGCTTGGCAGACGTTCTACGAGATCGACGGTCTGTGACACGGCGGCGGGAAGCACGATCGCCAGCACCACCATCAGCGCGGCGGAGCAGAGGATCGTGACCACCCACGTCGACAGCATGCGCGAGAGACCAAGCCGTTCCAATCTGTCGCAGACCGGATCCAGGAAGTAGGCGATCGCCATCCCTGCCACAAAGGGTAGCACAATGCTGCTGAGCAGCCAGATCGACAGGATAGTGATTGCCAGGAACAGCAACCAGAAGACCAGCGGCCAGCGAATCATCATCTTGAACTATCCGAGTGGATCGCCTGGCGGCCCCAGGTGATCAGGTAGGCGGCGCCGCTCAACAGGGTGGTAATTCCGGTCAACCAGACCAGAAGCACGACAACTATCGACGGCAGCGCGATACCCAGACCTGGCTGCCCCAGTACCACAGCGACCAGTATGATCTGCATTGCTGTATTGAGCTTGCTGATCGCCAGTGGTCGCGGGTTCAGTTCCTGCATGATCAACTGGTAGAGCAGCGCCCCACCGACGATCATCAGATCCCTAGAGACCACCAGGATGACCAGCCAGAGTGGCAGTTCCGCCTGCATGCCCAAGGTGACGTATGCCGCCACCAGAAGCGCCTTGTCGGCAAGTGGATCAAGGTAGGTGCCAAGGCGCGTCACGCTATTCAGGCGCTTGGCCAGCAGCCCATCCACGGCATCGGACACGCCTGCCAACACAAAAATCCAGAAGGCCGCGGCGACCTGCCCCAGCATCACAAAATAAACCAGCGCCGGCACGAGAAAGAGCCGGCCGAGGGTTATCAGATTCGGCAGCCAGAACAGGAAGACAGAGAGCTTCACGGGAGGCGCGAAAGCGGTGCGGGCATGATCGGCTGACTGTCGGCTCCCTGGTCGCCGTCAGGAGCCGGGGGCACGCTCGCCCCGGATACCTCGCCCGCAGGTCCCGCGCCAGAAGCAGGCCCCGCGCCA
>JAJUFM010000084.1 GCA_029265995.1 Rhodospirillaceae bacterium
ACAGCGTTATCTCTGCCAAAGGTCATGTCGGAAGTGATGGTGGAAAGAGCGCCTTCGCTATAAGCGGGGCCTGCCCATCACCTTACAGCAGATCACCCCAAATCAGATTTCCGAAGTGATTCGATTTGGCGCGTGAATCTGCTCTATTTATTTGATGTAGACCGGATTCACGGTCTAGCCTGCCTCTCCCCCACCCCGCGCCCGCAAACGAAAAACCCCGGCCGAAGCCGGGGTTGTCTGTGACGCGACAGAAGGAAATCTTACGATTCCTCTTCATCCTCGTCGCGCTCCGCAGTGGGGCCGCTGTCCTGTCCCTTGGCGTCCGGATTACGGTCAACCAGCTCGATCACCGCCATCGGCGCCATATCGCCATAGCGGAAGCCGGCCTTCAGCACCCGGGTATAGCCTCCGGGACGGCTCTTGTAACGCTCTGCCAGCTCGTCAAAGAGCTTCTGCAGCAAGGCGTTGTCACGAATGACCGCCGCCGCCTGGCGACGAGCATGCAGATCGCCGCGCTTGCCCAAGGTTACGAGGCGGTCAACGATACGCCGCAGCTCCTTGGCCTTCGGCAGGGTGGTCACGATCTGCTCGTGCTTGATAAGCGACGTCGCCATGTTAGCGAACATCGCCTTCCGGTGCTGACCGGTCCGGTTCAGCTTCCGCATGGCCATACCGTGGCGCATTGCTATCTCCTCGTAATCCTGATCTCGCGCGCGAGATCGATTGGCCTGCCCGGCGCCCTACACAGCGGTACGTCGGGATGGGTCACCACGACCCGAAGCAAAGGGGAAAGCCGCAGCTTTCCCCGGGATGATTAGAAAGGCTCCTCAAGCCGCTTGGAGAGCTCTTCGATGTTCTCCGGCGGCCAGTTCGGAATCTCCATGCCGAGGTGCAGACCCATGTGGGAAAGTACCTCCTTGATCTCGTTCAGCGACTTGCGGCCGAAGTTCGGCGTGCGCAGCATCTCCGCCTCGGTCTTCTGAACCAGATCGCCGATGTAGACGATGTTGTCGTTCTTCAGGCAGTTCGCGGAGCGCACCGACAGCTCGAGCTCGTCCACCTTCCGCAGGAGATTGCGATTGAAGGGCGGCTCGGCTTCCTCGGTCGGAACCTCGCGGCCCTGCGGCTCCTCGAAGTTGATGAAGAGCTGAAGCTGATCCTGCAGAATGCGCGCGGCGAGCGCCACCGCGTCTTCCGGGGAGATCGTGCCGTTGGTTTCCACTTCCATGGTCAGCTTGTCGTAGTCCGTGACCTGGCCGACACGGGTGTTTTCGACCTTGTAGGAAACACGACGCACGGGCGAGAAGATAGAATCGACCGGAATCAGCCCGATCGGCGCGTCTTCCGCACGGTTCTGCGAACCAGGCACGTAACCCTTGCCGTGGGCCACGGTCAGCTCCATGTCGAAGCGCGCCCCGTCGTCCAGGGTGCAGAGCACCAGGTCCGGGTTCATCACTTCGATGTCGGCACTGGTTTCGATCTGACCCGCAGTCACTTCTCCCGGCCCTTCCGCGCGCAGACGGATCCGCTTGGGACCTTCCGCGTGCATCCGCAGCGCCAGGGACTTCACGTTCAGGACAATGTCAGTGACATCCTCGCGAACGCCCGGGATGGAGGAGAACTCGTGCAGTACGCCATCGATCTGAATGGCCGTCACGGCCGCCCCCTGAAGGGAAGACAGCAATACTCGGCGAAGGGAATTGCCGAGCGTCAGGCCAAACCCACGCTCCAGCGGCTCCGCCACAACCTTTGCCAGGCGATGGGAATCAGGGCCGGGCTGGACATCCAGCTTGTTCGGCTTGATCAATTCCGTCCAATTCTTTTGCAACACGATGCTAGCCTCGCGGTATCGAGCAGGTTTAGTGAAAGCGAAAGGACGGCCGGGCACTTATCGCCGGGCCGCCTCTTTCCTTTACTGCGCTCCTCCTGTCCCGGGCTGACGACGTTGCTCGTACCGTCGGGCCCAATCCGTCGAGAGAAGCGACGGTATGTGTTAGACGCGACGCCGCTTGCGCGGGCGGCAGCCATTGTGCGGGATCGGCGTCACATCACGAATGGCCGTGATGTGAAAGCCGACCGCCTGCAAGGCGCGCAGCGCAGATTCGCGACCGGAGCCCGGTCCCTTAACGTTCACCTCAAGGGTGCGCATGCCGTGCTCCTGGGCCTTCCGGCCCGCATTCTCCGCAGCAGTCTGTGCGGCAAACGGGGTCGACTTCCGCGAACCCTTGAAGCCTTGCGCACCAGCCGTCGACCAGGCAATCGCGTTGCCCTGAACGTCGGTGATGGTGATCACGGTGTTGTTGAAGGTAGCGCTCACATGAGCGATGCCGGACGTAATGTTCTTCTTCTCGCGGCGGCGCAACCGACCCGCTTGTGGCTTGGCCATGGCGTGGGAACCCCTTATCTCGTAGCCTTCTTTTTACCGGCGATCGGCTTGGCCGGACCCTTACGGGTACGCGCATTGGTGTGGGTGCGCTGGCCCCGCACCGGCAGCCCCTTGCGGTGCCGCAGGCCACGATAGCAGCCCAAATCCATCAGCCGCTTGATGTTCATTGCAACTTCGCGGCGCAGGTCGCCCTCAACCACAAAGTCGCGATCGATGGTCTCGCGAATACGCGCAACCTCGTCGTCAGTCAGCTCGTGAACCCGCCGGTCATCAGGAATGCCGACGCGGGAGCAGATTTCCTTGGCCTTGGAAGGCCCGATCCCATGGATGTAGGTCAACGCGATGGGGACGCGCTTACCGGTCGGGATATTGACGCCAGCGATACGTGCCACGCCGTGGTCTCCTTAGACAAAACCCAAATGAACTAATTTCGAAAACAGGCGAGCCAAAACGCCCGGAACGCCGCCCGCGCCAGGACCCGCGGATTATAGGAGCCCTCCTCCCCGCGTCAAGTCCCGACTATCCCTCCACACCCGACCGAGACCGGGCGCCTTCCAGAATTTCTTCGATCTGCGCCGAGACCTCATCAATCGACTTCAGGCCGTCCACGGTCTTCAGTGCCCCCTTCGCCTGGTAGTAAGGCAGGATCGGCGCTGTCTGTTCGCGGTAGACCTCAAGGCGCTTGCGTAGCGTCTCCACGTTATCGTCAGAGCGAACCGCGCCGCCGTCCGATTGGGCAATCCGGCTTTCGATCCGGCCGACCAAAGCCGCTTCGTCGACCTTGATCTCGATCACCGCATCCAGGCTCAGGTTCTTCTTGGCCAACAACTCGTCCAGCGCCTGTGCCTGGGCGACCGTACGAGGGAAGCCGTCGAAAATGACTCCCTTGGCGCAATCCGGTTGATCCAGACGCTCGGAAATCATGTCGATCATCAGCGCGTCGGGCATCAGGCCGCCGCGATCCATGATCTCCTTGGCTTGCTGTCCCAGTTCGCTGCCCGAAGCCACGGCGGCGCGAAGCATGTCACCGGTGGAGAGTTGCTTCAGCCCGTACTTCTCTACGAGGCGTGCAGCCTGCGTTCCCTTACCAGCCCCCGGTGGGCCCAGGAGGATGATGTTCATCGCCGCCGCCCCTTCAGCTTCGCCTTCTTGATCAGCCCTTCATATTGATGTGCCAGAAGATGCGCATGAATCTGCGAGACCGTGTCCATGGTTACGTTCACCACGATCAGCAGGCTCGTGCCACCAAAGTAGAAGGGCACAGAATACTGTGAGATCAGGATCTCGGGGATCAGGCAGACCACCGCCAGATAGATGGCACCGACGGCAACCAGGCGCGTGGTCACGTAGTCGATGTAGTCGGCCGTATTCTTGCCCGGACGGATCCCGGGAATGAAGCCACCGTGCTTCTTGAGATTGTCCGCCGTGTCGGCCGGGTTGAACACGATCGCCGTATAGAAGAAGGCGAAGAATATAATCAGCCCGACGTAGAGCACCATGTAGATGGGCTGGCCGTGCGAGAGGTTGGTCGTGATCCAGACCAGCCAGTCCGGCCCTTCTCCCGAGCTGAAGCCAACAACGGTCAAGGGCATCAACAACAGGGAGGAAGCAAAGATCGGCGGGATGACGCCCGAAGGATTGAGCTTCAGCGGCAAGTGCGAGGACTCGCCCTGGAACATCCGATTGCCGACCTGGCGTTTCGGATACTGCACGATCAGCCGCCGCTGCGCCCGCTCCATGAAGACGATGAAGGCAATAACCGCAACCGCCATCACGAGCAGGAACAGGATGAAGATGGTCGACAGCGCGCCAGTTCGCCCCAGTTCCAACGTCGAGGCCAGCGCCATCGGCAGATTGGCGACGATGCCGGCAAAGATGATCAGCGATACGCCGTTCCCCACGCCCCGCGCGGTAATCTGTTCGCCCAGCCACAGCAGGAACATAGTGCCGCCGGTGAGCGTGATCACAGTGGTAATGCGGAACAGCATGCCCGGGTCGATAACCGCCGACCCGCTTGGCCCCTGCATGGCCTCCAGCCCCACAGCCATGCCATAGGATTGGAAAGCAGCCAGAACGACGGTGAAGTAGCGGGTGTACTGGTTGATGCGCTTGCGGCCGCTTTCGCCCTCCTTCTTGAGCTGGCTCAAGGTCGGCGAAACGGCAGCCATCAGCTGCATGATGATGGACGCCGAGATGTACGGCATGATCGAGAGCGCAAAGATCGTCATGCGCCCCAGAGCACCGCCCGCAAACATATCGAAGACGCCCAGCACGCCACCCGCGTGCTGCTCGAAGATCTGATCCAGGATGAGCGGATCCACCCCCGGAACGGGGATGTAGCTGCCCAATCGATAGATGATGAGCGCACCCAGGGTGAACCAGATGCGCTTCTTCAGTTCGGTCGCCTTGGCAAAGGCCCCGAGGTTAATGTTCGCAGCAAGCTGTTCGGCAGCGGATGCCATTCACTATGCCTTCCCGGCCCACGGCCCTACGCGTCCAGCGATTACTCGCTGGCGGCCGCCTCGTCGCCCTCGGCTGCGGGCTTGGACGGCGCAAGAACGGTGACAGTGCCGCCGGCCTTCTCAACGGCCTCGACGGCAGACTTGGAGGCGCCGGCAACAGTGATATCCACCTTCGAAGTCAGCTCGCCTTTCGCCAGGAGGCGCACGCCATCCCGGGCGTTCTTGAAGAGACCGGCTTCCTGCATTGCAGCGGCGTCGATAGCCTTGCTCGCGTCCAGGCGCCCTGACTCGATCGCGGCCTGCAGGCGCTGCAGGTTGACCTCGACATAGTGGCGGCGGAAAATGTTGTTGAAGCCGCGCTTCGGCAAGCGGCGGTGCAACGGCATCTGTCCGCCCTCGAAGCCCTTGATTGCGACACCGCGCCGGGCCTTCTGACCCTTGTGGCCCTTACCGGCAGTCTTGCCCAGGCCGGAACCGATGCCACGCCCAAGGCGCTTGCGCGCTTTGCGCGCGCCGGGATTGTCGCTCAGCTCATTCAGCTTCATCTCATCACATCCTTAGATCTGGGCCTGGCTGCCCTGCGGATCGCCTCGACGATCCGGATCAATCAACCACTTTAACAAGGTGCGCGACCTTGTTGATCATGCCGCGGACCGCAGGCGTGTCCTCCAGCTCCCGCACGCGATTGAGCTTGCCCAGCCCGAGGCCGCGCAGCGTTGCATGCTGGTCCTGGGTGCGTCCGCGAGCGCTGCGCACCTGTTGCACGAAGATCGTTGCCTTCTTGCTCATCGACTTACTCCACACCAGCTGGGCTGGCGGTATCCTCGCGTCGGCCCAGGATGTCGCTGACCTTCCGGCCGCGGCGCTGCGCAACCATGCGCGGGCTCTGCACGCTGGTAAGCGCATCGAAGGTCGCACGGATCATATTGTAGGGGTTCTGGGTCCCCAGGGATTTGGCCACGACATCCTGAACGCCAAGGCACTCGAAGATGGCGCGCATCGGGCCGCCAGCGATGATGCCGGTACCGGCTGGCGCCGCCCGCAGCACTACCTTACCCGCCCCAAAGCGACCATTGATGTCGTGGTGCAGGGTCCGCCCTTCACGCAGGGGAACGCGCCGCATGCTCCGCTTGGCGGATTCCGTCGCCTTGCGAATTGCCTCTGGTACCTCGCGGGCCTTGCCGTGGCCGAAGCCAACCCGACCGCGCTGGTCACCGACCACCACCAAGGCAGCGAAGCCGAAGCGGCGCCCGCCCTTGACCACCTTGGCCACGCGGTTGATGCCGACCAGCCTGTCGACAATCTCCGAATCCTCGCGATCGCGCGGGTTCCGGTCTTCTCTCTGCGGACGTGCCATACTTCGCTGTCCCTATACCTCAGAACGACAGGCCGGCTTCACGCACCGCATCCGCGAGTGCCTTCACGCGACCATGATAAAGATAGCTGCCACGGTCGAAGACGACCTGGCTCACCCCGGCTTGCTTCGCGCGCTCGGCAACCAGCTTGCCCACCTCGACCGCCGCGTCCTTGTCCGCGCCGGTCTTGAGCTTGCCGCGCAGATCCTTGTCGATCGAAGAAGCTGCCGCGAGCGTCACGCCGTTCTCATCGTCGATGATCTGGGCGTAGATGTGCTTGCTCGAACGGAAAACCGACAGACGCGGTCGACCGTTTGCCTTGCGGCGGAGATTGCTGCGCACACGAGCGGCGCGCCTCCGCAGCTTTTCCCGATGGCTCAGCATTACTTCTTCTTGCCTTCCTTGCGGATGATCTGTTCGTCCGCATAGCGGACGCCCTTGCCCTTGTAGGGCTCCGGACCGCGCAGCGCACGCACTTCGGCAGCGAACTGACCGACGAGCTGCTTGTCGGCGCCGGTGATCGAGATCGCGGTGGGTCGCTCACAGACCACCTTGAGCCCGGCCGGAATGGGATAGTTGATGTCGTGGCTGTAGCCAAGTTGCAAGTTCAGGGTCTGCCCCTGCACCGCGGCCCGGTAGCCGACGCCGGTAATCTCGAGATCCCGGCGGAAGCCTTCCGATACGCCCTGCACCATATTCTGGATCCGGGAGCGCGTGGTGCCCCACATGGACCGAGCCCGCTTGCCGTCATTGGCTGCCGCCACGACGATCGAACCCTTCTCGGCTTCGATGCGCACGTCTTCGGTGACCCGGTATTCCAGTTCGCCCAGTTTACCCTTGGCAGTGATGACCGCGCCGTTGACTTTCACATCAACGCCATCGGGCACTGTTATCGGGTTCTTGCCTACTCGAGACATTACCGAAACTCCCTTAGAACACGCGGCAAAGAACCTCGCCGCCAACGTTGGCGGCGCGCGCCTCATGGTCTGCCATCACGCCTCTCGGGGTAGAGAGGATCATGATGCCCAGGCCATTATA
Source organism: Rhodospirillaceae bacterium (assembly GCA_029265995.1). Classification (GTDB taxonomy): domain Bacteria; phylum Pseudomonadota; class Alphaproteobacteria; order Kiloniellales; family DSM-21159; genus Aquibaculum. Next base: position 7,242 of record JAJUFM010000084.1, read on the forward strand.
GAAGCGCGGCAGTTCCTTGATCTTCGAGTAGACCCGACGGCCCGGCTTGGACACGCGCGAAATCTCGCGTATCACAGGCGTACCGTCATGGTACTTCAGCTCGATCACAACCTGATCGAACCCCTTCGCATCCTTCTCGACGCGAAAATCCCGGATGTAGCCCTCGCGCTTGAGGACATCCAGCACGTTCCGGCGCAGCTTAGAGGCCGGCGCGCTGATCTGTGATTTACCCGCGCCCTGACCGTTGCGGATGCGGGTCAGCATATCCCCGAGGGGATCGCTCATCGACATACCGTCGTACTCCTTACCAGCTCGCCTTGGTCATGCCGGGAATCTGCCCCGAGGAGGCAAGCTCCCGGAGCGCGATACGCGACAAACGTAGTTTGCGGTAGTAGCCACGCGGCCGGCCGGTTACGGCGCAGCGGTTACGCAGCCTGTTTTTCGCTGAATTGCGCGGCAGCTCAGCCAGCTTGAGGTACGCCTGGAAGCGCTCCTCCGGCGGAAGATCACGATCCTTCGCGATCTCCTTCAGGCTGGCACGCTTGGCAGCGTAACGCTTCACCAGCTGCGCGCGATTCTTGTTCTTCTCGACAGAACTCTTCTTTGCCATCGTTCAATCCCCGCGCCCGCTTAGTTCCGGAAGGGCATGTCAAACTGTTTCAGAAGCGCCAAGGCCTCATTATCCGTCTTGGCGGTCGTGCAAATGATAATGTCCATGCCCCGGACGTCATCGATGCGGTCGTAGTCGATTTCCGGAAAGACCAACTGCTCCTTCAAGCCCATGGCATAGTTCCCATGGCCGTCGAAGGACTTGGGGTTCAGCCCCCGAAAGTCACGCACCCGCGGCAGAGCAATGGTGACCAGGCGGTCGAGAAACTCGTACATCCGCCGGCCACGAAGGGTTACCTTGCACCCGATCGCCATGCCTTCGCGCAGCTTGAAGCCGGCAATCGACTTCCGCGCCTTGGTGGTCACCGGGCGCTGACCCGCGATCCGGCCGAGCTCATCGACCGCCGCGGTCAGCTTCTTGCTGTCCCCGACAGCGGCACCAACGCCCATGTTGATCACGATCTTCTCGAGGCGTGGTACCTGCATCAGGTTCTTGTAGCCGAACTCTTCCTGCAGAGCCGGCCTTGCAGCGCTCTCGTAGCGCTCTTGCAAGCGGGCCGTCATCGTATTTGCCTCGCCCATTATCTATCGATCACTTCGCCGGAACGGCGTGCAAAGCGCACCTTGCGATCACCGTCCATCTTGTATCCAACGCGCGTCGGCGCCCCGTCGCGCGGGTCCGCAATAGCGACGTTCGACACGTGGATCGGCGCCTCGATGCGGTCAATTCCGCCCTGGCTGCTGGCGCTCGGACGAATATGCTTCGTCACCATGTTGACGCCTTGAACCACGACGCGCTCTTCCTTCGGAAGGGACCGCAGCACTTCGCCGGTACGCCCCTTGTCCTTCCCAGTCAGGACGACCACCCGGTCGCCCTTACGGATCTTCATGCTCTTCGCCATCACAACACCTCGGGCGCCAGAGAGATGATCTTCATGAACTTCCTGGCGCGCAGTTCGCGGGTCACCGGCCCGAAGATACGGGTACCGATCGGCTCACCCTGCTTGTTGATGAGCACTGCCGCGTTACGGTCAAAGCGGATCACCGTGCCATCGTTACGACGAATGTCCTTCGCCGTCCGCACGATAACCGCACGAAGCACGTCGCCCTTCTTAACGCGTCCCCTCGGGACAGCTTCCTTGACGGAAACTACAATGATATCGCCGATTCCAGCGGTGCGCCGGTGGGTCCCGCCCAGTACCTTAATGCACTGGACACGCCGCGCGCCGGAGTTGTCGGCCACATCGAGATTTGTCTGCATCTGGATCATGGCGCGCGTTCCTTAGTCCTGAGACGAGCCGGCCGCGCCATTGTCCTCGGCAAGCGTCCAACGCTTGCTCTTGGAAATGGGGCTGCACTCGACGATCCGAACCACGTCACCCTCGCGGCAGCGGTTCTGCTCGTCGTGAACATGGTACTTCTTCGAACGGCGAATAAACTTCTTGTACAGCGGGTGCATCACCCGCCGCTCCACAAGAACGGTGGCCGTCTTGTCGGCCTTGTTCGACACGACGACTCCCTGCAGCACGCGACGCGGCATGAAACCTTACTCCTACTGAGCGATCTGCGCGCTCTGCGCGCGTAGCAAAGTCTTGATGCGCGCAATGTCGCGACGCACCTGGCGCACCCGCGCCGTATTCTCGAGCTGACCGCTGGCCTTCTGGAAGCGCAGGTTGAACGACTCCCGGCGCAGCTTCAGCAGCTCTTCTTTCAACTGGTCGGGCGTCTTGGCCCGAAGATCGACTGCCTTCATGGGGTCAGTTCTCCTCGCCGAGGCGCGTTACGAAACGCGTCTGAACCGGAAGCTTGGCAGCCGCCAGCGTGAAGGCTTCCTGAGCCATTTCACGGCTAACGCCATCCAGCTCGAACATGATGCGGCCGGGCTTTACCCTGGCTGCCCACCACTCGGGCGACCCCTTACCGGAACCCATCCGCACTTCCTGCGGTTTCTGGGACACGGGGACGTCCGGAAAGATACGAATCCACAGCTTGCCGACGCGGCGCATATGGCGCGTGATCGCACGACGCGCCGCTTCGATCTGCCGAGCGGACACGCGCCCTGGTGTGGTCGCCTTCAGGCCGTAGGCGCCGAAGTTCAGCTCGGTGCCTCCCTTGGCTGTGCCCTTGATCCGGCCCTTATGCTGCTTGCGGTACTTGGTCCGCTTCGGAGACAACATGGTTCCCGTTCCCTAACCTGCTTGACCGATAATCGGTCTTTTACTGCCGAGCGGTGCTGCTGGGCTGCGACTCAGCGAGCCGCTTGTCCTGTGCCATCGGATCATGGGCCATGACTTCGCCCTTAAAGATCCAGACCTTCACGCCACAGGTGCCGTAGGTCGTGTGCGCGGTGGCCTCTCCGTAATCAAGGTCCGCGCGCAGCGTGTGCAATGGCACCCGGCCTTCCCGATACCACTCGGTGCGAGCGATCTCCGCCCCACCAAGACGGCCCGCGCAGTTGATACGAATCCCCTGTGCGCCCAGCCGCATGGCGTTCTGCACGGCGCGCTTCATCGCGCGGCGGAAAGCCACCCGACGCTCAAGCTGCTGTGCAATGTTTTCCGCAACGAGCTGCGCATCGATTTCGGGCTTGCGGATCTCGACGATGTTCAGGCTCACGTCACCACCTGTCATCTTCGAGAGGTCCTGGCGCAGACGCTCAATATCGGCGCCCTTCTTGCCAATTACAACGCCCGGCCGTGCCGTATGAATGGTCACCCGCGCGCGTTTTGCCGGCCGCTCGATGACCACGCGCGAAACGCCCGCCTGCTTCAGGCGCTTCGTCAAAAACTCGCGCAGCTTCAGGTCGTCGTGCAGCAGCTCACCGTAGTCCTTGCCCGCGAACCAGCGCGAGTCCCAGGTACGGTTAATGCCGAGGCGCAGGCCAATCGGATTTACTTTATGACCCATATCAGACGGTCTCCTCGCGCTCGCGGACGACCAGGCGCAACCGGCTCCACGGCTTGATAATCTTGCCGACGCGGCCGCGCGCCCGGGGACGAAAACGCTTCATCGTCAGCGCCTTGCCCACGCTGGCCTCGGCGACATAAAGCCGGTCCACGTCAAGCTGGTGGTTGTTCTCAGCATTGGCGATCGCGGCCTCGAGCACCTTCTTCACGTCATTCGCGATGCGGCGCTTGGAGAAGGTCAGATCCGCCAGCGCCTTGTCCACGGTCTTGCCGCGAATCATGGTAGCGACCAGATTCAGCTTCTGCGGGCTGACGCGAAGCATTGGAGCCATGGCCAGCGCCTCATTCTCCGAGAGGCTCCGCTCTTTCTTTGGCTTACCCATGGCTTACCTCCGCCTCGCCTTCTTGTCGGCCGCATGCCCGTAGAACGTACGGGTCGGTGAAAACTCGCCGAACTTGTGGCCCACCATGTGCTCGGTAACCAGCACCGGCAGGAACTTCTGGCCGTTGTAGACGCCGAAAGTCAGGCCGACGAACTGCGGCATGATGGTCGAGCGCCGCGACCAGGTCCTGATGATTTCGTTGCGGCCCGAGCTCCGTACCGCTTCCGCCTTCTTCAGCAGATAGCCGTCGACGAAGGGGCCCTTCCAGACAGAACGCGCCATCTTCGCGGCTCCTTACTTCTTCGCGTTCCGACGCCGCACAATCAGCGCGTCGGTTTTCTTGTTCTGACGAGTCCGGCGACCCTTCGTCGGCTTGCCCCAAGGGGTAACCGGATGGCGTCCGCCAGAGGTGCGCCCCTCACCACCACCGTGGGGGTGGTCGATCGGGTTCATAGATACGCCGCGAACCGATGGCCGCTTGCCCAGCCAGCGCTTCCGCCCGGCCTTCCCAAGCTTCACGTTCACCTGGTCCGGGTTCGACACGGCACCGATGGTGGCCATGCACTCCTGCCGCACCATGCGCACTTCACCGGAGGCCAGGCGCAGCAGGGCATAGCCCTGATCGCGGCCCACCAGCTGCACGTAGGCACCGGCGGCGCGCGCCAGCTGCCCGCCCTTCAGCGGCTTCAGCTCGACGTTGTGCACGATGGTACCGACCGGAACGGACTTCAGCGGCATGGCATTGCCCGGCTTCACGTCAACCCGCTCACCGGCAATGACCTGATCGCCGACACCAAGGCGCTGCGGCGCCAGGATATAAGCCTGCTCGCCATCCTCATAGCGCACAAGCGCGATGAACGCCGTCCGGTTCGGGTCGTACTCCAGGCGCTCCACGGTCGCGGGAACGCCCCACTTCCGCCGCTTGAAATCCACCAGGCGGTAGGTTCGCTTGTGGCCGCCGCCGATCCGGCGAGCGGTAATGCGGCCGTAGTTGTTCCGTCCACCCGACTTGGTCAGGCCCTCGGTCAGCTTCTTGACCGGCTTGCCCTTCCACAGGGCAGAGCGATCGACCTGGACCAGCCCTCGCGAGCCCGGAGTTACCGGATTATAGGTCTTCAACGCCATCGCTTAGATCCCCGTGGTCACGTCGATGGACTGACCCTCTGCTAGCGTCACCATCGCCTTCTTTACATCTGCGCGGCGCCCGGGACGGCCCCGGAAACGCTTCGTCTTGCCCTTGGCGATCAGGGTGTTGACCGCCTTGACCTCGACCGAAAAGACGCCTTCCACCGCAGCCTTGATTTCCGGCTTCGTGGCATTCATCGGCACCTCGAAGGCGACCCGATTGACTTCGCCCATCAGGGTCGTCTTTTCGGTGATGATCGGGCGCCGGATCAACTCCAGCTTCCGCTCTTCCGAAAGGCGCACTTCAATCTTCTTGCGAGGACGTGCCCTACTCATTTCAGTCGCGCCTCCAGCGCCTCAACCGCTCCGCGGGTCAGCACGAGCTGATCGCGGCGGAGGATGTCGTACACATTCGCGCCCTGCTGCGGCAGCACATCGATGGTCGGCAGGTTGCGCGCCGCCCGGAGGAAAATCTCATCCAGCTCCGGACCATCAATGATCAGCGCATTCTGCCAACCCAGAGCCTCAAGGCGCTTGGCAAGCTCACGGGTGCGATGGCTGTCCACCTTCGCCGCATCGAGCACGATCAGCTTGCCGTCCGCCGCCTTGGCGGAAAGCGCCGTCTTCAGGCCCAACTGGCGGAACTTCTTGGTGAGATCGTGGCTGTGATCGCGTGGCACCGGACCATGAGCAGCACCACCGCCGCGCATAATGTTGGTCTTCATGTTGCCGCGCCGGGCCCGACCCGTACCCTTCTGGCGAAAGGCCTTCTTGGTGGTACCGGTGACTTCGCCACGCGACTTCGCCTTGTGAGTGCCGGCACGCCGTTTGGCAAGCTGCCAATTGACGACGCGCGCCAGAACATCACGGCGAACCGCTACGCCGAAGACCTCTTCGGCCAGCTCGATCTCGCCGGCATCTCCATTGTCGAGCGTGGTGACCTTGACCTTCATGGTCACTGCTCCTTCTCGTTCTCAACCGGGCTCGCGCCCTCTGACTGCGCTGCAGGCGCCGCGGAGTCATCCGTCGCAGCCGCCGAGTCCTCAGCTGCTGGCGCAGCCTCTTCAACTGCCTGCTTGATTCCCGCCGGGAAGGGAACGCCTTCCGGCAGCTTGCCCTTTACGGCGTCACGAACCAGCACCCAGCCGCCTTCGGACCCCGGGACAGCGCCCTTGACCAGGATCAGGCCGCGCGGCTCGTCGACAGCGACCACTTCCAGGTTCTGGGTGGTGACGCGCCGATCGCCCATGTGACCGGCCATCTTCTTGCCCTTGAAGACCTTGCCCGGATCCTGGCTGTTACCGGTAGAACCGTGGCTGCGATGCGAGATGGATACACCATGCGACGCATGCAGCCCGCCGAAACCCCAACGCTTGATGACGCCGGCGAAGCCCTTACCAACCGAGTTGGCCGTCACGTCGACCTTTTGGCCGGGGACGAAATGGTTGACCGACAGCTCAGAGCCGACCTCCAGCGTGGCATCGGGAGAAACCCGAAACTCAGCCAGCTTCTTCTTTGGCGCCACGCGTGCCTTGGCAAAGCGCTCCCGTTCCGGCTTGGAAACGCGGTTCGGCTTTGCCGCACCAGCTCCGACTTGCAGAGCCGTGTAGCCGTCCTTCTCCTCAGTGCGCACCGCGACGACCTGGCAGGCGTCCACCTTGAGCACGGTAACCGGAACGTGGCTCCCGTCCTCCTTGAACACCCGGGTCATCCCGAGTTTCTGCGCAATCATGCCCGTGCGCATTGGGGTCATCCCTTCAGCTTAATCTCGACGTCCACGCCCGCGGCGAGGTCGAGCTTCATAAGAGCGTCGACAGTCTGCGGGGTCGGGTCGACGATATCCAACAGCCGCTTGTGCGTCCGCATCTCGAACTGCTCACGGCTCTTCTTGTCGATATGTGGCGAGCGCAGCACAGTGAAACGCTCAATACGCGTGGGCAGCGGAATTGGCCCGCGGACCTGGGCGCCCGTTCGCTTCGCCGTATTCACGATCTCGCCGGTGGACTGGTCCAAAACCCGGTGATCGAACGCCTTCAGGCGGATGCGAATATTTTGATGATCCATTGTTCAGCGCTCGCTTGAGAACCCAAAGGCCCGGCAGCGGCTGCCGCCGGGCCGCAAGTCTCGGGTCCTGATGTTACTCGATAATGGAGGCGACGACGCCGGCACCCACGGTGCGGCCACCTTCGCGGATGGCGAAGCGCAGCCCCTCGTCCATGGCGATCGGTGCAATCAGCTGCACTTCCATCGCCACGTTGTCGCCCGGCATGACCATCTCC
>JAJUFM010000092.1 GCA_029265995.1 Rhodospirillaceae bacterium
GCTATCCGGACATGGTGCTGCTGGCAGAGGGCGAACCGGTGATCGTGCCCTGCCACCAGAACAACGGCTTCAAGCTGATGGCCGAGGATCTGGAGAAGGCGATCACGCCGAAGACCAAGTGGGTGATCCTCAACAGCCCCTCCAACCCCACCGGCTCCGCCTACAGCCGCGAGGACATGCAGGCGCTGACCGATGTGCTGAAGCGCCACCCGCACGTCTGGGTCATGACCGACGACATGTACGAAAAGCTGGTTTACGATGGCTTCGAGTTCTGTACCCCGGCCCAGGTCGAGCCCTCGCTCTACGAGCGCACCCTCACCGTCAACGGCGTGTCCAAGGCCTACTGCATGACCGGCTGGCGCATCGGCTATGCTGCGGGCCCGGTGGAGCTTATCAAGGCGATGGCCAAGGTGCAGTCGCAGTCGACCTCCAATCCCTCCTCGATCAGCCAGGCGGCTGCCGTGGCGGCCTTGGAGGGTCCGCACGACTTCATCGCCAGCAACAACGAGGTCTTCAAGGCTCGCCGCGACCTGGTGGTCGATACCCTGAACAGCTGCCCGGGGCTGTCGTGCCATCGGCCGGAGGGAGCCTTCTATGTCTATCCCTCCTGTGCCGGGGTGATCGGCAAGCGTACGCCGGAAGGCAAGGTGATCGAGACCGATGAGGATTTCGTTGCCTACCTGCTGGAGGCGGAGGGGGTGGCCGTGGTCCAGGGATCGGCCTTCGGACTGGCGCCCTACTTCCGCATCTCCTATGCCACCTCGACGGAGGCACTGGAAGAAGCCTGCCGGCGCATTCGCCGCGCGTGTGAGGCGCTCAGCTAGACAGGAGCTAGAGCCGTATGCGCATTCTGGTGATCGGCGCCGGCGCGGTCGGAGGCTACTTCGGCGGCAGGCTGGCGGCATCCGGGGCAGATGTCACCTTTGCCGTCCGCCCCGGCACCCACGCGGTGTTGTGCCGGGACGGCCTGCGCATAGAGTCGCCGCTTGGGGACCTGCACCTTCCGCAACTCCAGCTTCTGTCCGAAGGTGATGAAGGGGTGTTCGACCTGGCGCTGATCTGTACCAAACTAAGCGGGCTCGATTCAGCCCTGGAGGCAGTGAAAGGGCATCTGGCGCCGGGTGGCCTGGCGGCCGCGCTGCAGAATGGTGTGGAGGCCGAAGGAAAGGTCGCCGAGGTTCTTGGTCCGGAACGCGTGCTGGGGGCCGTAGCCTACATCGCCGCTGCCTTGGAACGCCCGGGCGTGGTGGTCCATACCGGTGAAATGGCCCGCCTCGTTCTCGGATTGCCGGAGGGGCGTCAGCACCCTCATCTTGATGCCTTCATTGACATCTGCCGTACCGCTGGGGTCACGGCGGAGGTCGCAGAGGACATCGAAGCCGCCATCTGGCGGAAGTTCGTTTTCCTCGCCCCTTTCGCCGGGCTGACGGCTTCACGTCGGGACGCTATCGGGGCGCTGCGCGAGGATCCGGAGGCCTGGCAGCTCTACTGTGATTTGGTTCGCGAAGCCGTGGCGGTGGCACGGGCGCGCCAGATCGGCTTGCCGGAAGATACGGTTTCGGAAGTCCTGGCCTTTACACGCGGTCTTCCTGGCGGAATGAAAGCCTCGATGCTTCACGATCTCGAGGCTGGGCGGCCGCTGGAACTCAATTGGCTCACGGGAGCTGTCGTACGGCTGGGACGCGAAAGAGGAATTCCGACGCCGGCCAGCCAGACGGTGGCCGAACAACTGCAGTCTTTTGCGGAAGGGCGGGCGTGAGCACAACGAGTGACACGCGCGCGCCTGCTTGGCTGCAACCGGCAACAGACTACGTTCCCCTTGGCTTTTTCCTGGTCGCCTATCTGCTGACCGACATCCTGACTGCCACGGCGGTTCTGGTGGTGGTGACGCTGGCGGCAACCGCGGTTTCCTTGGCGGCCGCGCGAAAGCTGCCGTTTCTGGCGCTGATCGCCGCCGCGGTTGTCAGCATTTTCGGTCTGCTGACCTTGCTGTTTCAGGATGATCTCTTCATCAAGATCAAGCCGACCGTCATGCAGGTGCTTTTTGCCGCGGCTTTGTGGATATCGCTCTGGCTGCGGCGACCGGTTCTACGGCTCGTTCTTGGCAAGGCCTTTCCCTTGCGGCAGAGCGCCTGGAGCGGCCTGACCCATCGCTTCGCCGTCTTCTTCCTGGTGATGGCCGCCGCCAACGAAGTGGTCTGGCGGACTCAATCAACGGACGTCTGGGTCGCCTTCGACACCATCGGCCAGATGGTCATCACCTTTGCGTTCACCCTGTCTCAGGTGCCCTTCCTGCTCCGCAACCGCCTGGAGCAGCCAGAGGCGGACGGTCGGAAGGAAGCGTGAATCCGGTCTACATTAAATAGATAGAGCAGATTCACGCGCCAAATCGGATCACTTCGTGAATCTGATTTGGCGCGATCTACTACTAGTCGCCTTCCTGTTCGGCCCGTTTAATACTCTCAGCCGGCGACAGTACAAGCAGGGCCGTAAACCCCGCCAGACCGATCATCATGGAGGCGAGGAGGGCGGAAATGCCAACGTGTTCGATCAAGAGCGCGAAGGAAAAGGGTGCGGCGGCCTGGGCGAAGCGCGCCGGGACCATTAGCAACCCCTGCCGATAGCCATAGCCGACGGGGCCGAAGAGGGCGAGGGGAAGTGTGCCCTTGGCGATGGTGAGAATGCCGTTGCCGGCCCCATGCAGGATGGCGAACAGCAGGGCGGCGGGTGCACCGAACATGAGAAGAGCCAGGGCGGCGAAAGGATGCGCCAGGGCGGCGAGCCGAGCGGAGAGCAGGGGATGGAAGCGCCGCAGGAGGCTGAACTCCAGCAAACGACCCAGAACCTGAAAGGGCCCGACAAGTGATGCGATGGCAATGGCGGCAGCGGGGGCGGCTTCCGCCTCTAACAGAAGCCGCGGCAGATGCGCCGCCATGGCGGTGCTGATGAACCAGGTCGCCGCAAAGACGAAAGCCAATAAGATCATCGGCAAGAGGCTTGAAGACGGCGGTGTCGCGTCGTGAGCCGGTCCCGGGGTCTCACCAGGCGTTTTGCGCTCTGCCACACCGGGCTTGCCAAGCAGGAGGCGGTTTAGCGGAAGCCCGATGAGCAGATGAGCGGCCGCCCAGATAAAGCAGGCCATCCGCCATCCGAGTTCCGCCTCCATGTAGGCAGTGATGGGCCAGCAGATCGTGCTCGCCAATCCGCCGAGCAGCGTTATGCCGGTGATTGCACTTCGCGCGTTGGATCGGAAAAGGGCGGCCAGTGCGGAGAAAGCGGCCTCGTAGAGGCCCATGGCCATTCCGGCGCCGATGACCAGCCAGGCGATCCAAAGAATGATCTGCCCTTCTGCACTCCCGAGCAGGAACAGCCCTGTCGCGAACACCAGACTCGAAGCTGACAGGATACCGCGGCCGCCATGCGAGTCGATCCAGCGACCGACAGAGGGGCCAAGCAAGGCAGCCACCACAAGCGATGCTGAAAAGGCACCAAATATCGTGCCTGTCGAGACGCCCAGATCTTGCGCCATGGGCTGGGCGAGGATCGCGGGGAGATAGTAGGTGGAGCCCCAGGCCAGCGTCTGCGCACTGCCCAGCGTTAAGACCGTACGTGTCTGGGAGGTGCGCATCCGCGAGATCCGTGGCCGAGTTTCTCGGTGTAATGCTACGGCTGTGCTTGGGGGGCATCAACAGAGGTTCGAACAGCATGGCACTCTTGGCCCAAGTTCCGGCGGTGAATCTAAGCCGGAGGCAAAGCGGGCAGCCAAAGCGCCAGGGTCATGAGTGCGGCTAGAAGAACCGGTGGTGTGATGAGCAGGCCGATCTTCATGTACTGGCCCCATCCAATCCGATAGCCCTTGTCCGCCAGGACGTGCAGCCAGAGGAGGGTCGCCAGACTGCCGATCGGCGTGAACTTCGGCCCCAGGTCGTTGCCGATGACATTGGCGTAGACCATCAGTTCCCTGGTTACCGCGGGCACATCAGCCTGGTCGATGGCGAGGGCGCCTACCAGGGTCGACGGCATGTTGTTCATTATCGAGGCAACGATCGCGGCGAGAAAGCCTGTGCCGAGCGTGGCGATGAAGTCGCCCTGCTGCGCCAGCCAGTGCAGCGCCTGGACTCCATAGGCGGTGAGGCCCGCATTGCCTAGCCCATAAACCACCAGGTACATGCCGATCGAGAAAAGCACGATCTGCCACGGTGCCCCCTTCAGGGCGCTGGAGACGGAGATGACGGCACCCCGCCCTCCCTGCCACCAGCGTCCGGCGAGGGCCAGCAGCAGGACCGCGGCTGCGCCCGTCACGAAGGAGATTGGGATGGCCAGCGGTGCTGTGACGAAGTAGGCGAGCAGCAGCACGGCAAGCAGCGGGAAGGCCGCCCGAAACACCAGGCGGTCCCGGATCGCCGTTTGGGGCGCATCGAGTTCCACGAGCGGGTAGCGCGCCGGAACGCGCCGCCCGAAGGCGATCCAGAGCACGAGCAGCGTAGCCGCGAGCGATGCCAGATTGACCGGCACCATCACTTCGGCATAGCGGCCGAAGCCGATGCCGAAGTAGTTGGCGCTGACAATGTTGACCAGGTTGGAGATGACCAGCGGCAGGCTGGTGGTATCGGCGACAAAGCCGGTCGCAATGATGAACGCCAGGGCCGCGGGTGGGGAAAACTTCAGGCGAAGAAGGATCGCGATCACGATTGGCGTCAGGAGGAGCGCCGCGCCGTCATTGGCGAAGAAGGCGGCGATGAAGGCGCCCAGCACCACGATCAGCGGGAAGAGTAGGTGCCCGCGCCCCCGACCCCAGCGCGCGACATGAAGGGCGGCCCAGGTGAAGAAGCCGGCTTCGTCCAGGATCAGCGAAATGACGATCAGGGCGACGAAGGTGAAGGTGGCGTCCCAGACGATGTTCCACACCACGATCACGTCCGGCCACTGCACCACGCCGAAAAGCAGCGCCACCAGCGCGCCACCAAGGGCGGTCCAGCCAATCCCGAGCCCCCGGGGCTGCCAGATCACCAGGACCAGAGTGACGACGAAGATAGCCAGAGCCAGCATGAAGGGACGTGCCTTGAATAAAAAGGAGAGGGTTGCGACGGGAAGGTGGGGAAACCGGCAGGGCGAGCTGATCAGCCCGCGTTCACAAGCGATAAGCGCTCAGTTTTCGCGGTTCGTGGCTTGGCCAATCTCGCCCAGTCGGCTGCTGAGCGTCAGACGGTCGATCCTGTCGATGGGAAGGCTGAGAAAGAGTTCGATGCGGTGGGCGAGCAGCCGCCAGGTCTGTACGAAGGCAAGATAGCGATCGGTCTCGCTGCCCTCAGCCGCGGCAGGATCGGGCACGCCCCAGTGCGCCGTGATCGGCTTGCCCGGCCAGATCGGGCAGGCCTCGCCGGCCGCGCTGTCGCAGACGGTGAAGATGAAGTCCATCTGCGGTTCATTTTCTCCTGTGAACTCGTCCCACGCCTTTGACCGAGCAAAGGAGCTGTCGATGCCCTGGGTCTGGAGGAGCTTGATCGCCATCGGATGGACCTCTCCTCGCGGCTGGGAGCCAGCAGAGAAGGCGCGGAAACGGCCGCCCGCGAGCTTGTTGAGTATTGCCTCTGCAAGAATGGACCTTGCCGAGTTGGCCGTGCAAAGGAAGAGCACGTTATAGGGGCCTCGGTTCATGGCAGGGTTCATGGCCAGGGGCATGACTTGTCGTTTCCGTCAACAGCTGCAGGTGATGGCATCGAGAATCGGCTGGCAAAGTTCCGGCGCTCCGTTGCAGCAATCCTCCATAAGGAAGGCGAGCAAATCACGGAAGCCAGACATGTCCGCGAAGTAGCGGATGACGCGCCCTTCCCGCTCGGCCCGAACCAAGCCGGCGTGCGCCAGTATCTTTAGGTGCGCGGACGTCGTGTTCTGGACAGCGTTCAGGCGTTCGGCAATCTCTCCCGCCGCCAGCCCCTCCGCCCCCACCCGGACCAGGAGGCGGAATATCTCGAGGCGCGTTTCCTGACCAAGAGCAGCCAATGCCGCAAGAGCTGCGTTTGATTCCATAAATCCAAGTTCCTGGATACGTCGATGTATATTGGCATCTTCTCCCTCTTCTGTAAAGTGGGCGAGTAAGCTTGATCGAGAGGCAGACCATGAGCGGCGGTGGTCCCGTAGCAGACGTGATCGTGATTGGGGGTGGCCTGGTAGGGGCGGCGCTCGCCTACGGCCTGTCGCGAGAAGGTCAGGCGGTGACACTTCTGGATGAGGGGGACAACGCCTTCCGCGCCTCACGAGGCAACTTCGGTCTCGTCTGGGTGCAGGGCAAAGGAAGTCGTTCGCCAGCCTATGCGCGGTGGACGCGGGCGTCGGCAGACCTTTGGCCTGCCTTTGCGACGCAGCTTCTCGAGGAGACCGCCATCGACGTGGGCTACCGAAAGCCCGGTGGCTTGACGCTCTGCATGAGTGAAGCAGAAATGGAGAGCCGCTGCACTTTGCTGCAGGGGCTTCGCACGTCACTTCATGAGTACGACTTCCAGATGCTCGACCGGCTGGAGCTGCGAGAGCTGCTTCCCGCCGTGGGCGAGACAGTGGTCGGCGCTTCCTTTTGCCCGCACGATGGTCATGTAAGCCCGCTGCTGCTGCTGCGCGCTCTGCACCAGGCCATTCTGGATCGAGTTGCCTACCGGCCGGGCGAGGAAGTCATCGCCATCGAACGAAGGGACGGCCTGTTTCACGTCCGGACAAGGCGCGGCACGCGCGCGGCGATACAACTGGTTCTGGCGGCCGGCCTTGGGAACGCTAAGCTGGCGCCTCGCGTGGGCCTGCAGGCGCCGGTCGTTCCGGTTCGCGGACAGATCCTGGTCACTGAACGCCTACAGCCCTTTCTTCCCCTGCCGACCATGCAGGTTCGCCAGACCGAAGTGGGCACCGTCATGCTTGGGGATAGCCATGAAGAGGTGGGTTTCGATGTCTCGACCACGGTGGCTGCCTCCCGTGATATCACCCGCCGAGCGATTGCTCAGTTTCCGTTTCTGGGGGACGTTCAGATGATCAGGACGTGGGGCGCCTTAAGGGTCATGACGGCGGATGGCTTGCCCATTTACGAGCAATCCCAAACGCATCCCGGCGCCTACATCGTCACCTGCCACAGTGGTGTCACGCTGGCCGCGGTGCATGCGAAGCAGCTGGCTCCGGCGATCGCGCGCGGCGACCTGCCGCCTGAACTAGACGCTTTTTGCGCTGAGCGCTTTGAGGAGTGTCATGTCGTTCAGGCGCAGTGATACGGGCGGCACGAACGTGCGTTTTACCTTTGAGGGGCGGCCCCTGGAGGCAAAGGAAGGCGAGACGCTTGCCGCCGCGCTGCTTGCCGCTGGGGTGCGGGAATTTCGCCATACCCCGGCTTCAAACCAGCCGCGAGGCCCTTTTTGCATGATGGGGATCTGTTTCGAATGCCTCGTGGAAGTGGATTCCCGCGCGAACCAACAAGCCTGCATGCTGAACGTTCGCCCAGGCATGGTGGTGCGCTTGCAGCGGGGCGCGCGGGACCCTGAAGCATGAGGAAGGTGGACCTCGCTGTCGTTGGGGCGGGACCTGCCGGGCTCGCCGCGGCCGTGGAAGCCTCGGCCTGCGGCTTGTCGGTTGTCGTACTCGATGAACAGCCGACGATCGGTGGGCAGATCTACCGCCATATCGAGAGGGTGGTCGAAGCCGCGCCCGGGCGGACTGCCGCCCTCGGCGATGACTATCTGCGAGGAGCTGCGCTCGCACAAAGTTTTCGAGCCTCAGGCGCCGACTATCAGGAAGGAAGCCTCGTCTGGCACGTGGAGGGCTCGATCCTCTGGTACCTGCGGGATGGCCGGTCGGGCAGTTTGAAGGCAGGACGCATTCTGCTGGCTACGGGAGCCATGGAGCGACCCCTTCCCGTGCCGGGATGGACCTTGCCTGGTGTCATGACCGCCGGTGCAGGGCAGATTTTGCTGAAGACCGCTGGCCTCTTGCCGGGTCAGAGGACGGTACTGCTTGGCAATGGACCGCTGTTGCTCCTGCTGGCGCAGCAGCTTCTCGCGGCTGGCGGCACTATCGATGCCATCGTGGAGACGGTGCCTCGCGCGCGCTATCTGCAGGCGCTATGCCACGTACCGGCAGCTTGGGGAAGCGGATACCTGCCGCGGGGTCTCAGGATGCTGCGGGCGCTTCGTCGCGCTGGCGTAAAGTTCTATCGCGGGGCCCAGGATCTTCGCATCGAGGGAAAGGAGGCTGCGGAAGCGGTCACTTTTCGCATGGGCGCAAGGATGGTCAGCCTAGCTGCCTCCCATGTGTTTCTGCATGAAGGTGTTGTACCGAATACACACTTCACTCGCTTGCTGGGATGCGATCATCTGTGGGATGTGGGCCAGCAGTGCTTTCGACCCGTGACCGATCGCTGGGGCAACACCTCCGTGGAAGGAATCATGGTGGCCGGCGACAGCGCTGGCATTCTTGGTGCCGTCGCGGCTGAGGACGCCGGCCGTGTAGCCGCCCTTGAAGCAGCGCACAGGCTCGGCTGGCTCGACAGTTCGATCCGCGACGAGAAGGCTCACCCGCTGCTGCGACGGTTGGAAAATCAGGCGCGGGGCAGACGCTTTCTGGATAACTTGTATGCCCCTACGCATAGGGTGCCGAGGGAGCCCGATATAGTGGTTTGTCGCTGCGAAGAGGTGACGGCGGGGGAAATTCGATCCGCCGTTCGCATCGGCGGTCACGGCCCCAATCAGATGAAGTCATACCTGCGCTGCGGCATGGGACCCTGCCAGGGGCGGATGTGCGGTCTCACGGTGACGTCGCTTATCGCCGACGAGCTTAAGCTTTCTCCCCAGGAGGTCGGCTACTTCCGCGTCCGGCCGCCGCTCAAGCCAGTACCGCTGCAGGCGATCGCTGAAGCCTGCCCGACCGAAGAAATGGCAGAAGCCCCCGCTTCCGGGCAAGCGCGCTGGGGTTGATCACGCGAGCTTGGCGCTGAGAAGGGTAATCACTGGAATTTCTGCGATTGCCACCCTACCTGACGGCAAGGAGTTACGACGCTTGCGTGGCTCTGCGCTGCGCCAGGAGTTTTTCCGTATCGCGCGCTGTGCGCTTTACAGAGGATTGGTGACGCGATTAATCTGCAGGCGCCTGGTATCCTCGATTCGTTCGACAGAGTTTCGGTCGAACGAGGTGCGACCACTGCGGTGGACTCTGGTGATGGCTGCTCCGCCTTCGGCGGCAGCGCCTCCCGCCGATCCTCCCAATGCTGGTCACCACACAGGAATTACCGTGAGGTTTGGCGGCCAAGGCCTGCTGCCTCTGTTCCGCGTGGTGAGGCTCGTTGCGTCATTGCTCTGGCGCTCCAAGAACGTCGTGCCGGCCCTTCGGGGCCCGCTCGGGAGAAGCAAGATTGCGCGCTATCAACTGCCGCCTGACCTGCGTGGAGCGCCATTCATGAATCTATTTTCACATCATGCGAGCGCGGCGCCGGCTGCGTGGCGCGATCGGCCCCTGGTGCCGATTGTGGCCGCTCGGCGCGCGCAGGAGTCATTCTATGTCCCAGAAGATGGTCATCGATGCGACCCGCCCGGGAGAAGCCCGGGTGGTGGTTCTAAATGGTGAAAGAGTTGAGGAGTTCGACTACGAAACCGCCACAAAGACCCAGGTCAAGGGCAACATCTATCTTGCCAAGGTCACCCGGGTAGAGCCGTCCCTCCAGGCGGCCTTCGTCGAGTATGGTGGCAACCGCCACGGTTTTCTTCCCTTCAGCGAGATTCATCCCGACTACTACCGGCTGCCGGTCGCAGACCGCGAGCAGCTCTTGGCGGAAGAGCAGGGAAGCGCCAGCCAACATGGCGAGCATGATGATGGCAGCGAAGGTTCTGAGGGACCCGAGTCCGCCATGGACCGGGCCCTGGATCAGGAAGTTCCTGAGGAGCCTGCCTCGTCTAACGGCGATGATCCCGCAAAGGGCGGCAACGGCCGGCAAAACGGCAGTGGTAACGGGTCTGCCACCAACGGTGACGATAACGGCAATGACGTAGAGGAAATTGCCTCCGAGCATTCTATCGATACGCTCGGCGGCGACGAAGAGGATGAGGTCGCCCGGCGTCGCGCCCACTTCCTGCGGAAGTACAAGATCCAGGAAGTCATCAAGCGCCGCCAGGTCATGCTGGTCCAGGTGACCAAGGAGGAGCGAGGCACCAAGGGTGCGGCTATCACCACCTACCTGTCCCTCGCGGGCCGCTACTGCGTTTTGATGCCCAACACCGCGAAGGGCGGTGGCATCAGCCGCAAGATCTCCAACGCCGCCGATCGCAAAAGGCTCAAGGCGGTCGTCTCCGAATTGTCGATCCCGGAGGGGATGGCTGTCATCGTGCGGACCGCTGGCAGTCAGCGGACGAAGACGGAGATCCGCCGCGACTATGAATACCTTTTGCGACTGTGGGACGAGATCCGCAACAAGACCCTCGAGTCGACAGCGCCCTCTCTGATCCACGAAGAGGCCAATCTCATCAAGCGCGCCATCCGCGACATCTACAGCCGCGACATGGAACGCATCGAGGTGGAAGGCGAGGAGGGCTACAAGACCGCGCGTGCCGTGATGCGCATGCTGATGCCGAGCCACGCTCGCAAGGTCATCCAGTACAAGGATCAGGCAATCCCGCTGTTCCAGAAGTACCGGGTGGAGGAGCAGCTCGAGGCGATGCACGCCCACACGGTGCAGCTGCGTTCCGGCGGTTCCATTGTCCTCAACCCCACCGAGGCGCTGGTCGCCATCGACGTGAACTCCGGGAAGGCGACAAGCGAGCGCCATATCGAGGAGACAGCCTACAAGACCAACCTCGAAGCAGCGGATGAGGTGGCGCGTCAGCTGCGCCTGCGCGATCTCGCCGGCCTGATCGTGATCGACTTCATCGACATGGAGGATCCGCGGCATATTCGCGAGGTGGAGCGACGCTTGAAGGAGGCGATGAAGCTCGACCGGGCACGCATCCAGCTCGGTCGGATCAGCCCCTTCGGCCTGCTGGAGCTCTCCCGCCAGCGACTGCGGCCCTCTCTCTTCGAAACCGTCACCGTAGTCTGCCCAACCTGCCGCGGCCTCGGGCACTTGCGCTCACCCGATTCCCTCTCCCTGACCCTTCTTAACCAGGTGACGGATGAGGCGGTGAGGCGCGGTCCCGGTCGGCTCGAGGTTCATGCCCCCACCAACCTTGCTCTTTACCTGCTGAACGAGAAGCGTTCGAATCTGCGAGATATCGAGGAACGTTTCGGCATCGAGCTCTTCGTGCGAGGTGACGACAGCCTCGGCGCTCAGGAGTTCGTGCTGCGCCGCCTCACCAGCGAAGGCAAGGTCGAGGAGCGCCGGATCGACGCTCAGAAGACACCTGCCTCTCAGGTCGAAGAGAAGCACGAAGAGAGCGGCGAGGAAGAGGAAAAACGATCTTCCGGCCGCAACCGTCGCCGCAATGGTCGCAGTCGGAACGGGCGTTCCAGCAGCCAGGGGAACGGCCACACCGACCAGAGGTCCCATCAGCCGGCCCAGGCCCAGGCCGAAGAGGTTGTTGAGGCCGAGGAGCAGGAAGCGGTTGCCGAAAGCGCCGCCCCGCAGCCAGGAGCAGGCGAGGGGGACGACGAACGGAGTAGCAAGCGCCGCCGCCGCGGACGCCGGGGTGGTCGTCGTCGCCGCGGACGCCGGGATGGAAGCGAGGCTACGACGTCCCAGGAAGGCCAGCAGGCCGGAGAGGCCGTTGGGCAGGAAGAGGATAGCTCTGAATCCGAGCTGCAAGCCGACGGTTCTCTGCCTGAAGGGACCGATGCTGCTGGTGAGACCGTGGACGAGACAGGCGCCGACGCCTCCGTCGAGATGCAGGCAGCTGAGTTGGCTGCGTCTACAGGCGACGACACCATGAGCGAGCCGGTGGGCGAGGAAGCGGCGCCACAGGCCGATGAGGATACAGCTGCGGTCCCGGCCGAGGCCACAGCCGAGAGCAAGCCGCGTAGCCGCCGCAGCCGCCGTGGGGGCAGCAGGAAAACGACCTCTGCGAGCGAAGAGGTGTCTGAGACCGCACCCGCCTCGGAAGAGCCTGCGGCGGAAAAGGCATCCGGCGAGATCCAGGAGGGCGCGAAGGAGCCGGAAGCCGAACCCAGCAAGCCCAAGCGCCGGGCCCCGCGGCGCCGGTCGCCAGCGCGAACCCCAGCCGCGGCTACTGAAGGGGAAGCTGCGGAAGGTGAGACTACCGAAGCTGAACCTCTTGAGCCACAGCGCGAGGAGCAGCCGGCAGCGCCTGCCGCTTCCGACGAGCCAGCGGTGGACACGGCACCGCCTGAAGCTCAGACGGCAGATGCCGGTCACCAGGAGCCTGAAGAAGTGGTGGTGGCCGATGCCGTAAAGGCGCCTGAACCCCAGGCAGAATCAGAGCCGGAGCAAGACGCTGAGCGGGAGCCGGAGGTGGTTGCCGATCAGCCCGTGCGCCCGGCTCGACGCGGCTGGTGGTCCCGAGGGTAGAGCAGACCGCGGCAAATCGGGTTCCTGCGGTGAGCCCGATTTGCTGTGCTGTGTGCGCTGTTACAGGCTGCAGAGCCAAAAAAACACCGGCCCGCCTATATCTAGAGAGGCGGGCCGGTTGCGGTATGGTGCCAGGGCCGAATTGGCGTCGATGGTGCGAACAGGATTCGACCCTTGCTCTAGGGCCTGTTGAGGTTCATCGCGCGTTTTCCACGGCAGCTGCCAAGTGGATCATGGCGCTGAAGCTTGAGTCAGTTTTGTCGGATCTCATGGCGATCCGCTTGAACTCCTTGAGTCTGCAGAAGAAATTCTCGATCA
>JAJUFM010000206.1 GCA_029265995.1 Rhodospirillaceae bacterium
AGGGGACCTGGCGGGCTTCGTGCGGATCGCGGATGACAGGACGCTGATGCTGCCCGACCGCCGGGGCAACAACCGCATCGACTCCTTGAGGAACATCATCGAGGACGGGCGGGTCGGCCTGCTGTTCCTGGTGCCCGGGTCGGGCACGACGCTTCGTGTCAACGGCACCGCCCGGATATCCGTTGATCCCGACCTCTGCGCCTCCTTCGCCGTCGACGGCAAGGCGCCGCGGTCAGTGATCGTCATCTCGGTGGCGCAGGTCTATTTCCAATGCGCCCGCGCGATCCACCGCTCCCGCCTGTGGGACCCGGAAAGCCGGGTGGATCCAGCCTCCCTCCCCTCCCCCGGCCAGATCCTTGCCGTCACGAGCCGGCAGCGCATCGACGGCGAGACCTATGACGCGGAGTGGCCGGATCGGGCGCGGAAGACCATGTGGTAGCTGCTGGAGTGCAGCGAGCGGTAGGTGGCCGGCTCGGCGCAGATCTCGCGGGATGCACCTGAGCAAGAGAAAGCCCGCACCCCAGCAGGAGTTGCGGGCTTTTCTGGGTCACCCCTAGAGCGCGCCACCATCCTGCCGCGCCGGGCCCCAAGGGGCGCGGATCAGCTATGGGTGATCTTGGTACCCAGCACGTTCAGGCACTCGCGCATGAAGGCGGCCAGGCCGGTCCAGCCCTTGGCTGAGACCATGTTGCCGTCCACATAGGCTTCCTTCGGGTCGACATCGATGAAGGTGCCGCCCACGGCTGTCACTTCCGGTTCGCAGGCGCCGAGGCCGGCGACCTTCCGTCCTTCGAGCACACCAGGCACGGCCATCAGGATCTGCACGCCATGGCAGATCGTGAAGATTGGTTTGCCGGTTTCGTGAAAGTGGCGAACCATGTCCTGAACCCGCTTGTCGGTGCGGATGTACTCCGGGCCGCGCCCGCCAGCAGCGTAGACCGCGTCGTACTCCTCGACATTCACTTCAGAGAAGGTCTTGTTGATCTCGGCATAGTGACCCAGCTTCTCCGTGTAGGTCTGGTCGCCCTCGAAGTCGTGCAGCGAGGTCTTGATGAGGTCCCCGGCCTTCTTGTCAGGGCAGACGACGTGGACCGTGTGGCCGACCGCTTCCATGCCCTGCTGGAACACGTAGATTTCGTACTCTTCGGTGAATTCACCCGTGAGCATTAGGATCTTCTTGCCGCTCATATCAGGTCTCCCCTCGGGAAATGAAAAGGCGGACACCCGGCCGCAGCCGGGTGTCCCTCTGGTTGAAGTCAGAACGGAGAATCGGGGAAGTAGAACTGCTCCGCGTTCTCCGGCGTGATCAGCGGCGCATCCAGCAGGAAAGACCCACGCATGGGCGCCTGGCCGTTGAACTGGCCGACCGTCATGTAGATCGCCGACTTGATCATGGAGGGCGGGTAGGGTGTGGAAATGGGCGTCCGCTCGTTTTCTTCCATCACCATCTCGATAACCTGCTTCATGCCGTTGCCGCCGAGCGCAAACTTGATGTCGTCGCGACCGGCCTGATCGACAGCCTCGATGACGCCCAACAGCATGTCATCATCATTGGCCCAGACGGCGTCGATGTGCGGATACTTGGCGAGGTAGTCCTGCATCAGCGTGAAAGCCTCGTCCTGATTCCAGTTGGCGTACTGGATGTCGAGGATTTCGATGTCCGTCTCGGCGATGACGTCGGAGAACCCCTGGATACGCTCATCGTCAATGACGGTCGGGATGCCGCGCAGCACCACGATCTGGCCCTCTCCGCCGAGTTGATCGGCAAGCCAGCGGGCGGTGTTGGCGCCTACGGCGATGTTGTCGCCCGCCACATAGAGGTCCTGAACCGAGGGATCAGTCAACCCGCGATCCACAACGGTGATAAAGGTGCCGTTGGACTTCACCTGCTCGACCGGTCCGGTGAGCTCTTCCGATGTAAAGGGCAGGATGACGAGGGCGTCCAGATCGCGCGTGGCGGAGAGATCTTCCAGTGAAGAAACCTGCGCGGTCGCCGAGGAGGCCGTCGAAAGGACGATGTCGATGTTCGGGAAGGCCGCCTCGATCTCCTTCTCCGCCTGTTCGGCATGATATAC
>JAJUFM010000120.1 GCA_029265995.1 Rhodospirillaceae bacterium
ATCCAATGGATGAAAACCCATGGGAAGGTGAGCCGGATATTCGCGCATCCCGCTTTTCTAGACGCACTGTTGGATTTTGTTGGCCAGGAAGGCTCAGGCGCCTTCGTTTCGGCTCTTAGCCTCGATGACCACCCCATAGCGCTGGAGATCGGCTTTGCGATCAACCGTTGCTATTATTCCTACCTAGGGGCGATGGATTTAGCGTTTTCGCGTTTTAGCCCCGGCCAACTGCAACTGTTGGAAAGCCTGCGCTGGAGCTTTGAGAACGGCATCGAAACTTTTGATTTCTTGCCGTCAGACAGCGAGTACAAGCGCGCCTGGGCTCCCGAAAGTACTGAACAAAGTGACTGGATCTTTGCCTGTAGCTACAAGGGCGCACTCTATGGGAAGCTGGTGCTGAACAGTGTCTTACCCCTCTCAAGGCGCCTCTATACGCGTGCGCCTCTCTCCGTGCGCAAACCAACGCAGTCGATGATCCACAGGCTGCTGAAGGAATAGCAGTTCACCTGTGCCACGCACTTGAAGTCATGGCAGAAGCCGCTTTCAGCCTTGTAGCGAAAGCCCAAGTGGCAACCGAAGCCCGTGCATGCGAGCAAGGAAGGGCGCAACGCACTGCTTCATTTCGCGGGCAAGGCTGTCGAAACCGGCTGCCGAATAGCGGGGCGGGTGGAGGATTGGGGCTTCATTTCGATCTTCCAGCTATCGGAGAGCAGAAGGTCTCCCAGGCTAAATCGATAGCTGATGGTGTCACCAAGTTCGCACTGACGCGTCGGCACCCGAAATACGCGATTTGTCCAGCAAGTCCTAGGGCTGAAGGGCGAGGTGTCAAAAGCCACCTCTTCGTCAAATACGACCGCGAAATACTGATGAAGGCCATCCAGGCTTCCGGGACGCACTACCTCGCGTTCCACATCGACCGACATCCGGATCTCTGATGGGTCTACTATGTCGTTCAAATCGACGCTGAGAACCGGTTTTGGCTCGCAGAGGAAAAAGTCTACGCCGGCGCGATCAACCCGACGATATTCATAGCCTGCCGCGCGGTAGCGGCGACCTGCTTCTGCGAGGTAGCCGAAATCGATGCCATGGGGACGAAGTTCCTCCATGAAGGGCACGCGATACTCTGGATAGAGGCAGACCGGCTCCAGAAAGAGATAAAAGCGCCCCGGCAGGATCTTGCCGCCTGGCTTCAGTAGCCGCTGCTTCAGTTCCAGCAGGTTTTTCACCATGTTTTCATTGAAGAGATTATCGCCGATCTGCTCGTGCAAGATTATGTCCATCTTTTCGGATGGTTGAAAATTCTTGCTGTTCGAGTGAACGAAGGTGATGCCCTCTACGCCGTTTCGGCGTGCGTTCTCTTCGGCTACCTTGATGAAGTCAGAATGATCGATGGCGTAAACCTTCGCGCCCTGGCGCGCGGCAAGGATCGCAAGCACCCCGCTGCCCGTTCCCAGGTCCATTACTCGATCACCGGGCTTGATAAGGCGTTTGATCGCTTCCGCGTAGGTATCGACGCGAACTGGATCCGCGAGCATCTTCTCGTGCTCATAGAGGTCGCTGAACTCTCGACTGTTATGCAAGCCGTACACCAGTCCATAGAGCCTGGGGTTTGACTTCACGAACCGCTTGCCTGCGAGCAACAATCCGATAATGACTGCTGCTACTTTCAGGCCGATCCAGGAAAAGAGGCCACGAACCATTCTGCTGCCTCCACTGAGCTCGAAGAGGAAGTGATTTATATCTCTTCGTGGTTGGTCAGTATCGGGAAACAGCGGTACTCGTTTCCGCTCGTAAGGAAAGCGGGGGCTAGAAAGAGATAGTGAACTACTACCGCTGCGCAGTGCAGCCGCAAGTTATTCTCAAATGAGCGTTGCAGCCTTTTCAGAAGCGCTATTTAGGATCCTGTCGGGCGTCCCAACGCCGTCATCAACTCCTTCCACTCCCGTGGCGAGAGATTGCTGGTTTCCTGGGACACCTCTTCTTCCGCCAGCAGCCGACGCACGACCTCTGCACCCTGACGTGACAGCCGGAGACCCCCTGCAATGTAATCCTCATAGGCTTCGGCCGTGAGAGGAACCCATCGTTGCACGGCCTGGTAAATGATCTCTGCATAGGCCCGGATCTCATACTGGGCATGGGAGTCTGCACGCAGAGAGAGGAAGTGCAGCAGATTGTGAAGATCGCACTTCCAATACCACTGAGTGTAGAAATTCACGGGAAGATTCATGCGCGCCAGTTCGCGGGCCAAACCCTGGCGATCCTCATCGAGAAGGCGGCCGTCCTCCGTTTCGTTCAGCATCCGCTCATAGCTGCTGTAGGCCTGCGCAGCATCTCGCTTCAAGGTTTCCAGCACCTCGGCAGCTTCCGCCCCCTCTAGCACACTGCCGCGGCCCTGGCGGTTGCTCCGCGACTGAGCTGCCAGATGTTCCGGCGCCGGCACATAAAACTCCCGATCCATGACGGAATAGCGGCCGGAGTACTCGTTGACGTTGGCGGTGCGATGCCGAATCCATTGGCGCGCCACGAAAATTGGCAGCTTGATGTGGAACTTGATCTCACACATTTCGAAGGGGGTCGTGTGGCTATGGCGGAGGAGGTAACGGATCAGGCCGCGATCCTCCTGTACCCGCTTGGTTCCACGGCCGTAGGAGACGCGAGCCGCCTGCACAATGGCCGCGTCATCGCCCATATAGTCGATAACGCGGACAAAGCCGTGATCCAGAACGGGCAGAGGTGAATAAAGGATCTCCTCCAGCGCCGCTACGGTCGCCCGCCGCGTTGAGTGAGTCTGGGAGCGAAGTCGCTCCACTTCCTCCTGCTGTTCTGGGGTCAAGGCCATTCCGATGCTCCTGCCGAATCGCGATGCGGCCGAACCTTAGCCGCGCTTGCCGGATGCATGAAACTCTTTCGTTCCGTTGCAAGACAACCTATATCTCTGGGTGCCGGGCAACCGGCTATGGCGCTAAACTTGCATCTGGAATAAGCGCAGTGGACCCGGGGGCAGTACCCGGCGCCTCCACCAATTCTTCTTCTCACCTCGCTGGGTGAGGAACGATGGGGGCGAAACAGGATCGACACGCGTGGTAAAGAGATGTTGGGCGCTCGGCATGGTACCGCCGTTATCGGGCCGAAATATAGTTGCGAACGACAACTATGCTGAGGCTCGCCTCGCCGCGTAAGCGGTCGGGTGATCCGATCTAAGTCCTCAGGGATCAGTTCCTGAGGCGGGGTTTGGGGCGCACCTGGCAACAGAAGCGCCCCGCTTGCTTCCCAGGGATAACTTGATCGTCAGGGCTAAGCGCGTAATAAGGACGGCCCCTTCCAGGGGAGGCGAATGACGAGGGACCGGTGCCGATGAGTGATCTTGGCTTGCGCTACGACCGTATGGTGGAAAACGCTTTGCGAGGAGTTGTCCGTGAAGCACTCCAAGAGGTCGTGTCTGAGGGGCTGCCGGGAGAACATCACTTCTACATCACCTTTCTTACCAACCACCCCGAGGTGGAAATAGCGGAGCGGCTGAAATCCCGCTATCCAGATGAGATGACCATTGTTCTGCAGCACCGCTTCTGGGATCTGCAGGTTTTCGATCATCATTTCGAAGTCACTCTGACCTTTGGGGACATCGCCGAACGGCTCTCGATTCCTTTCTCAGCCCTCACAGGTTTCGCAGATCCTTCCGTCCGCTTTGGCCTCCAGTTTGGAGATCTTCGCCTGCCTGAGGGCGAGGAGGAGACCGAAGGCGACGCCTCGGCTGAAACCGCTGAAGAAGACAAGGAAGCCGAAGCAGCGGAGCCACCAGTCGACGACGGGGAAAAGGTGGTTACCCTGGACCGCTTCCGGAAGAAAACCTGAAGCGCGTTACTCTTTTGCCGCCCGCTATGGCCGGGTCTATTCGGCCGCGTCCGTCTGCTTCTGCACTATAGTCGCTTGAAGCACCCACGCGTCGTCACGACCGGCGGTGGCGCGAGCCAGGGCGGTTACCGGAGCACGGGCTTTCAGATACATCTCCTCCAACTCCGCTTGCCGGTCTGACAGCGCAGTGATGGCGCCACCTGCGCCCAAGCTCCATTTGCCTGGAGCCTCCTGCACGAGCGTGCGGATAACAACTGCAAGATCTGCTGCGCCGTTCACGCCTACCCAGCCCAAGGCGCCGGAATAGATTCCGCGAGGGCCTCCCTCCAGACGCTCCAGAATTTCCATGCTTCGCTCCTTTGGCGCACCGGTCATGGAACCCGGAGGGAAGGCTGCGGTGATTGCATCCACCACGTTCAAGCCAGGAGCGAGTTGAGCTTCGATCGTAGAGACAAGCTGATGGACGGTTTCATAGCTCTCTACCGCCATGAGCGATGGCACCTCCACGCTTCCCAATTCGGCCACCTGGCCCAGGTCATGCCGCAAGAGATCGACGATCATTAGATTCTCTGCGCGATCCTTCTCCCCATTTTGAAGTGCATGCGCTACGGCCTGGTCCTGCGCTGGATCAGGATGACGCGGTGCCGTTCCTTTGATCGGCTTTGCTTGCAGCCGGCCTGCTGCCGTACAAGCCAGGAAGCGCTCTGGAGAGGAACTGGCCACTGCTAGGTCCCCGGTTCTAAGGAATGCCGCCCAAGGTGCCGGATTAAGCCGGCGCAGATGCCGGTAGAGATCGAGCGGATCTACATCTGCCTTCACCTCCAGGCGGTTGGTAAGGCATAGCTCGTAGGATTCGCCTTGCCGTATCTCCTCCTGTGCGGCGTCAATTCGTGCGAGATAATCTGCGGGACCGTGGCGCTGGCAGAGTTGGAGACTGGCTTGATTCCCCACCTTTGGAGGAGGCGCCGCCGCCAGGTTCTTGGCTTGGGCGGTGATAGTGTCAAACCAAGCCTGGACCTCCCTTCCGCCGGTCTCCTTCGGAGCAAGCCAGGCTGCCCAGGCGCGCTGCTCCTGGTGATCGAAAACAAGAAACTGCTTTACGTGCAGGAAGCAGACCTCTGGCACGATCGAAGTGTAGTCGCTTCTATAGCCTGCTTGCCTTTTGGCCTCGTAGGCGATCCATCCCACCCAACCGCCAACGAAGGGGAAGGGAGCCGCTTTGGTTTGCGTCGGCAGGTGGCTTTGTTGCAAGACAGCCTGGAGGGCTGTCAGGGAGGTCGGGCCGGGGCGGCCGCTGCCCATGAACGACCAGCGTGAAAGGCCCGGGATGATCCGCGCGCTATCCAGCCAGAAGGCATGTTCTTGCCCCCCATAGAGGGCAAGAAAGGCGCTTTCGGGGTCCGGGAAAGCTGGCAACTCCTGAAAATGCAGCAGATAACTGCGTTGCGTCGAGACCGCCTTGACGCGAGAAGCGGCCCTCCCCGCCTTCCGATAGCCGCGCGTGGTTTTAGGAAGCCTCTCCCGGCTCAGGTCGCGGAAATTGCGGAGTAGTTGGCGTCCGCCTTCAGAACAGATGGACTCTGGGTGAAACTGTACTCCCCACTGGCCGCGATCGATGCCTTCTACCGCCATCAGCAAGCCATCGCGCGTGCGCGCCAACGCCCTCAAGCCCGGGGGGAGAGGTTCCCGGGCCAATAGCGAATGGTAACGCACGACCCTTAGAGGACTTGGCAAGTCCGCAAAAAGTCCTCCTCCGGAATGAAACACCTCATCCAGGCGCCCATGCATGGCTGTCGGTGCCAAATTGACCTCACCGCCTCGCAGATGCACCAGGGCCTGGTGCCCCAGGCACACCCCCAGCAAAGGGGCCTCGCTGTAACGGATCAGGGAGGCGGACAGTCCGAGATCGGCGGCGCGCGAAGGTGTGCCCGGACCGGGGGAAATGACAATATTGTCGTAGCGCAAGGCAGCCAGTTCCGGCCAGGAGCAGGCGTCGTTACGGACCACGACCGGCTCTTCGCCGTTTACCTCTCCAAGCAGGTGGAAGAGGTTGAATGTAAAGGAATCGTGGTTGTCGAGCAGGAGTGTCCGCATAAATCTGTTCGGTTCTGGTAGGAGCCCTTTTGCCGCCGCCTGCCTGGCTCTTGTGCAGCGCTTGGCGCTTCTGCGCTGCTTGCGGGGAAGGTGCTTTCGCCTATACTGCGCCGCCGATCAACCCAGTTCTACTCAGCCTCACGGACTTTTCCATGCGCGACGTCAAGAAAGTGGTTCTCGCCTATTCTGGCGGCCTCGACACTTCGGTCATCCTGAAGTGGCTGCAGGAAACCTACGATTGCGAGGTGATAACCTTCACAGCCGATTTGGGCCAGGGCGAGGAACTCGAGCCGGCGCGCAAGAAGGCCGAGATGTTCGGAATCAAGCCCGAGAACATCTACATCGAGGATCTGCGCGAAGAGTTCGTGCGAGACTTCGTCTTCCCCATGTTCCGCGCCAACGCCCTTTATGAGGGACTCTATCTCCTGGGTACCTCGATCGCGCGGCCGCTGATTTCAAAGCGCCAGATCGAGATCGCGCGGGAAACAGGGGCGGACGCCGTCTCGCACGGGGCAACCGGCAAGGGCAATGACCAGGTTCGTTTTGAACTCGGCTACTACGCCCTCGAGCCGGGCATCAAGGTTATCGCGCCGTGGCGCGAATGGGACCTGAACAGTCGGACCAAGCTGATCGACTTTGCGGAAAAGCACCAGATCCCGATCGCCAAGGACAAGCGAGGCGAAGCGCCTTTTTCAGTTGATGCGAACCTGCTGCACATCTCGGCAGAGGGCAAGGTGCTCGAAGATCCCTGGGAGGAAGCGGAGGAGTACGTTTATTCCCGCACTGTCTCCCCGGAGCAGGCGCCCGACACGCCGACCTACATCGAAGTGGAGTTCGAAAAGGGCGACCCCGTCGCAATCGACGGCAAGAGGATGAGCCCGGCTACCCTGCTGACCGAACTCAATCGTCTGGGTGGCGAGAACGGCATCGGAAGGCTGGATCTGGTGGAGAACCGCTTTGTCGGCATGAAGAGCCGCGGCGTCTACGAGACGCCGGGCGGCACCGTCCTGCTGGCAGCCCATCGCGGCATCGAGCAGCTCACCCTTGATCGGGGCGCCATGCACCTCAAAGACGAGCTGATGCCGCGCTATGCCGAGTTGATCTACAACGGCTTCTGGTTCTCGCCGGAGCGGGAGATGCTGCAGGCGGCGATCGACAAGAGTCAGGAGCATGTGGAAGGCACGGTGCGCCTGAAGCTCTATAAGGGCTCCGTCTCCGTTGTCGGTCGCAAGAGCTCGAAGAGCCTCTACAGCCAGGAGCACGTGACCTTCGAGGAGGACACGGTCTACGACCAGCGCGACGCAGAGGGCTTCATCAAGCTGAATGCCCTCCGCCTGCGCCTGCTGGAGCGACGGCGCTAACCGTCGCTCTTGCTCAGCACCCTCAGTCGAAGGCCTCGTCCCAGGTGCCTCGGGTGGCTGCCCGGGAATATTCGGTCGCTCGATTTTCGAAGAAGTTGGCGTGCTCCATCCCGTTGAGCATGGCATCCAGCCAGGGTAGGGGATTGCGCTCAATCCGATAGATGGGTTGAAGCCCCAGCTGGGTCAGCCGGCGATCCGCGATGTAACGGATGTAGCGCTTGACCTCTTCCGCCGTCAGGCCCTGTACGCCTTCAAGCTCGAAAGCGAGATCGATGAAGGCGTCCTCGTGGGTGACGATGGTTTCGCAGGCCCGGTAGAGCTCGCGCTCCAGATCCTGGTCCCAAACCTCCGGGTTCTCCTCCACAAAAGTGCGGAATAGCCGAATGATCGAAAGGGTGTGCAGGCTTTCGTCGCGCACCGACCAGGTTACAATTTGACCCATTCCCTTCATCCGGTTGAAGCGAGGGAAATTGAGCAGAATCGCGAAGCTGGCGAAGAGCTGGAGTCCCTCGGTGAAGGCACCAAAGACGGCGAGTGTCAGCGCGATATCCCGGTTGGTGTCCACCCCGAAGGTTTGCATGTAGTCGTACTTGTCCTTCATCTCCTTGTAGCGGAGGAAGGCGCTGTATTCGGTCTCCGGCATGCCGATGGTGTCGAGGAGATGGCTGTAGGCGGCGATATGGATCGTCTCCATGTTGGAGAAGGCCGCCAGCATCATCTGCACTTCCGTGGGCTGAAACACCCGCGAATAGTGCTTCATGTAGCAGTTGTTCACCTCGACGTCTGACTGGGTGAAAAAGCGGAAGATCTGAGTGAGGAGGTTGCGCTCCGCATCGCTCAGATTGCGCTGCCAGTCCTTGACGTCATCTGCCAGAGGCACCTCTTCAGGCAGCCAGTGAATCCGCTGCTGCTGCAGCCAGGCGTCATAGGCCCACGGATAGCGAAAGGGCTTATAGATCGGGTCGGAATCGAGCAGAGACATCGAAAGTTCTCACTGAAAGAAGAAAGCGCGGGAGGTGCCGGCTACTGACAGGCCAGGCACTCTTCGTAATCGAGTACGGGGCTTCGAGCCGGCGCAGCTGCCGCAGATGCCCCCGCAACAAGGGCGGATTCAGCCCGCTGGAGGGAACGCGAGCGGCAGTAGTAGAGGCTTTTGACCCCCTTCTTCCAGGCCAGGAGATGAATCTGATGCAGGTCCCTTTTGTGGACGTCTGCTGGCATGAAGAGGTTCAGGGATTGAGCCTGGCAGATATAGGGTGTGCGATCGGCGGCGTGCTCTATCAACCAGCGCTGATCCAGCTCGAACGCGGTCTTGAAGACTG
>JAJUFM010000153.1 GCA_029265995.1 Rhodospirillaceae bacterium
GCGGCGCTCCGGCAGCATTTCGTCAAAATGCCGCAGATGCTCGAGTTCCTGTTCCAACATGTGCTGCAGGAGGGGGCCCTTGTTGGATCGCCCCATGACTGCGAGCTGACCTTCATAGATGCGGCGCGCGCCATACTCGCCGGCATGATTGACGCGGAGCAGCTGGGCCATGCGCTCCTGCCGATCCAGATCGCCTGGACGGTAGGCGCGGGTGCGCGGCTTCTGTGGTGTGCTCGAGTCCTTGTCCTTCATGCTGACCTCCAAAAACGACCGCCCACTGAGCCTAGCGTTACAACCGCTAGACCAAGAGACAGCAGAAAGTTGTATCCCGCCATAGATATTCCCAGAAATGACCAGGGAACCTCGTCGCAGCGTACTACCGGCGTGGCTTCAAGCGCGGCGCGCAATTGGCCGATATCCAGATTGTCGAAAGCAGGCGCTGAACAACCTGAAGCCCACCAGCCCTGCTCAACGCCGATGTGATAGCCTGCCAGGCCTGCGCTCGCCAGCAACGCCAGACCAGCCACTCCAAGTAACAGCTGGCGAAATAGCCCCGACAAAAAAAGCGAAAGAGCTGCCGGGACCAGAACGGCCACGTGAGCGTATCGCTGATCATAGCAGAGCTCGCAGGGCGCGAGGCCTACGATGTACTGAAAGAAGAGGGCCCCCAAGAGTGCGCCTCCACTTCCGAACAGAAGCAGAAGAGGAAGGCTGGCCGGGCGATGCCAGAGATCGCTCATCGTATGGGACATGGTGTTCAGCCGGCCGCTTTGAAGAATTGTGGTTCAGAAGACATAACGCAGCGCAAGAAATCCACCAAACAGCAGCGCGAAGAAAAGCGCAGCCAACTGCGGTAGCCAGGCCTCGATGAAGTTTCGGATCGCCGGGCCAAACCAGTACAGCAGGGCGGCCACGAGGAAGAAGCGGCCGGCACGGGAAACTAGGGAGGCAAGACCGAAGGTCAGGGGATCCAGGCCTGTGGTGCCGCTGGCGATGGTAATGACCTTGTAGGGGAAAGGCGTGAAGCCGCCCGCGGCGACGATCCAGCCTCCCCACTCGTTGTACATCGCCGCAAACTCTTCGAATTGGCCGCTATAGCCGTAGAAGTCGAGCAACGGGCGGCCGATCACCTCGAATAGCCCCCAGCCGATGCCGTATCCGAGAAAGCCCCCCACCACCGAGCCGATCGTCGCGACCAAGGCGATCAGCCACGCCTTCTCTCGGGCGGCAAGTATCATCGGGATGATCAGGACATCGGGCGGGATTGGGAAAAAGGATGCCTCGACAAAGGCGATCAAGAACAGCGCGGGCAAGGCGTGGCGGTGGGCAGCCGAGCGCATCGACCAGTCGTAGAGGCGCCGCAGGATTGTCAAAACCCGCTCTTTCCGGATTAGGGTCGGAACAAGCCTGCTCAAGTAGCAGCAGGAAGCGAAGGCGTCCAGAAGCAGGAAAGCGGTGGGTCCGTCTTATCCTTCTTGGTCAGAAGCCTTCCTCCGAGCTATCACGATGGATAAGCTGAGCAGAAAGGTCACCGCCATGCAGCAGTGGACACCCTTTGATCAGGAGTACGCTCGCCGGGTTCAGGAGTCCTTTGAGCGGCAAGGCATCATGACGACGCTGGGGGCGCGGCTCCTGCGGGTCGAACCCGGAGAAGTGGAGATCGGGGTCGATTACCGCGCCGGGCTGTCACAGCAGCACGGCTTTTTCCATGCGGGCGTGACCAGCACCATTGCGGATTCTGCTGGCGGCTATGCCGCTTTCAGCCTCTTTCCGCCCGATGCCTCCGTGCTGACAGTGGAGTTCAAGATCAACCTGGTGGCCCCGGCGGATGGAGAGCGGCTACGGGCGGTTGGACGGGTCTACAAGCCGGGCCGCACCCTGACCCTCTGTGATGTGGAAGTCTTCGTGAGCAAGGGTGGGAAGGAGAAGGTCTGCGCGAAGATGCAGCAGACGCTCATGCGTTTGGGAGCGCGCAGTGACATAATGGCCGCCGGATGATGCTGAGGACCGGCCTTCGCCTTAGGAGCTGGATATGAGAGCCAACCGCTTGCCAAGCCTGAACTTCGATCTCGGCGAAACCGCCGATATGCTGCGGGAAAGCATCTCTGCCTTTGCCGCTCAGGAAATTGCGCCACTGGCAGCGGAGATAGATCGGCAAGACCGATTTCCCCGTCACCTCTGGCCGAAAATGGGTGAGCTTGGGCTTCACGGCATCACCGTGGAGGAAGAATATGGCGGTTCCGGCCTCGGCTATCTGGAGCATGTGGTGGCCATGGAGGAGGTCAGCCGTGCCAGTGCCTCTGTGGGCCTCTCCTATGGAGCTCATTCCAACCTCTGTATAAACCAGATCCGCCGCAACGGGACGGAAGATCAGAAAAGGCGATACCTGCCGAAATTGATCTCGGGCGAGCACGTCGGTTCTCTGGCGATGAGCGAGCCGGGCGCGGGCTCCGATGTCGTGTCCATGCAGACCCGGGCGGAAAAGAAGGCGGACCGGTGGGTCCTCAACGGCACCAAGATGTGGATCACCAATGCCAGTGAAGCTGAAACCCTGGTGATCTACGCCAAGACGGATCCTGCTGCTGGCCCCAAAGGCATCACGGCATTCTTGGTAGAAAAGGACTTCAGGGGTTTTTCCATCGCGCAGAAGCTGGACAAGCTCGGGATGCGCGGCTCCCCCACCTGTGAACTGCTGTTCGAGGATTGCGAGGTGCCGGAAGAAAATGTGCTGGGCGAGGTCGGCAAGGGCGTGCGAGTGTTGATGAGCGGCCTGGACTACGAACGGGCCGTTCTTGCAGCCGGGCCCCTTGGCATCATGCAGGCCTGCCTGGATGTGGTGCTGCCCTATGTGCACGAGCGGCGGCAATTCGGTCAGCCGATTGGTGAGTTCCAGCTCATTCAGGGCAAGCTGGCCGACATCTACACCACGCTCAATGCCTGCAGGGCTTATGTCTACAGTGTGGCGCGCGCCTGCGACCGCGGAGAAACCACCCGTAAAGACGCGGCCGGCGCCATCCTCTATGCCGCTGAAAAGGCAACGCAGACTGCGCTCGACGCCATCCAGATCCTGGGCGGCAATGGCTATATCAATGACTATCCCGCCGGCCGCTTGCTCCGGGACGCAAAGCTCTACGAGATCGGAGCCGGGACCAGCGAGATCCGTCGCTGGTTGATCGGCCGCGAGCTTTTCGCGGAGTCCGCTTAGCTTCGGAAAAACAGAGGGGCGGGAGGTGTCACCATGCTGCTGAACGAACAGCAGAACCTGATCCGAGAAACGGCACGAACATTCGCACAGGAGCGGCTTGCTCCTTTTGCAGCGGAATGGGATCGGGAAGCACGCTTTCCCGCAGAAGCTCTCCGAGAAATGGCCGATCTGGGCTTTCTGGGGATGACCGTGCCGGAGGAGTGGGGCGGAGCAGGTGCTGATACCGTGTCCTATGCCGCGGCCTTGATGGAAATCGCCGCGGGCGATGGCTCCTGCTCAACCATCATGAGCGTGCACAATTCCGTCGGCTGTCAGCCGGTTTTACGTTTCGGCAGCGAAGAGCAGAAGGAGCGATTCCTGAAGCCCATGGCGCGTGGCGAGGCGCTGGCGGCCTTTTGTCTGACCGAGCCACAAGCGGGATCCGACGCGGCTGCGATCAAGACCCGCGCAACCCGCGAAGGCAACAAATGGGTCCTTAACGGCACAAAGCAGTTCATTACCTCCGGCCGTCACGCCAGCTTAGCGATCGTTTTCGCCGTGACGGATCCGGAGAAGGGACGCAAAGGTATTTCGGCCTTCATCGTACCCACCGACAGCGCCGGCTACTCGGTCGCTCGGGTGGAGCACAAGCTGGGGCAGCGGGCGTCAGATACCTGTCAAGTAGTCTTCGAGAACGTCGAACTGACTCCCGACCTCATGCTGGGCGAGCCGGGTGAAGGCTACCGGATTGCCCTGGCGAACCTGGAAGGTGGACGGATCGGGATTGCCGCCCAAGCGGTCGGCATGGGCCGGGCCGCCTACGAGCACGCTTGTGCCTATGCTCGCGAGCGGGAAACCTTTGGAAGAAAGATCATCGAGCATCAGGCGGTAGGCTTTCGGCTGGCGGATATGGCCACGAAACTCCACGCCGCTGAACTGATGACCTTGCACGCGGCGGCGTTGCACGACGCAGGGAAATCCTGCCTCCAAGAAGCCTCCATGGCGAAGCTTTATGCATCTGAAATCGCCGAAGAGGTATGCTCGGCGGCGATCCAGGTGCACGGAGGCTACGGCTATCTTGAAGACTTTCCGGTGGAGCGGATCTATCGGGACGTTCGCGTTTGCCAGATCTACGAAGGAACCAGCGATATCCAAAGGCTGATCATCTCGCGCCAAATCGCCGCGGCTGAATCCTTTAGTGGGCAGAGATGAGATTGTCCTTGCTGTGAAGCGAGAACCTCCTATCTTGAGCTTGTCATTCTGAGCCTGATGCCGACCCGTTCTTCCCTCTGGGTTCTACGATCGCGCACTTCCCAGAGCCAGTTTGATGGATGCCAGCGGTGCTGGTGTCCAACTCGACTTAAGATACGGAGGACGGCATGCCGACAGGTACCGTCAAGTGGTTTAACAGCACCAAGGGTTATGGCTTCATTCAGCCGGAGAACGGTGGGCCGGACGTTTTCGTCCACATTTCCGCCGTCGAGCGCGCCGGTATGAGCGGCCTGGCCGAAGGTCAGCGGATCTCTTACGAGGAGCAGCGCGACCCGCGCCGCAACAAGACCTCCGCGGAGAACCTGAAGGCAGTCTGAGGCTGCTTTTAGAGCTACGAGAAAGGGGCGCTTCGGCGCCCCTTTTGCTGTCTGAAGGATGAATGTTAGGCGACCTTCCACTGTTGGATGGGGATACCCACCTCCTGGACAGGCGTAACTATCTATAGCCTCGCTTCAAGGAGCCTTGCTCGTGACCCTGCCTCTTCCCAGACTTTTCCTCGCTCTCTCGCTCCTACTCTTCACTGCTCTTCCTGGCGAACCTGCATCAGCACAGCAGGCTTCCGGCGCCGCTTCTCCAGAAGACGTCGACAGCGTCGTGTGGGAGATCGAGGACTACCTGAACAGTATTGAGAGCCTGCAGGGGCGCTTCGTGCAGACCACCTCGCGGGGCACCCGGGCAGAGGGCGACTTCGCGCTGGTCCGGCCTGGCCGTATCCGCTTCGATTACGACGAACCCGAGCCGACCTTGCTGGTGGCCGACGGAATGAACTTTGTCATCTACGATCGGGAACTGGAGCGGGCGACCATGGTGCCGCTCAGCCGCACCCCGCTCTGGCTGCTGCTGCGCGAAGTCATCGACCTGGAAGACGGCCTCGACATTCTCAACGTCCATCAGGATGAGGAGTATCTGTCGGTCCTTGTTCGTCAGAGCTCCGCGCCGGAAGAGGGGACGATCGAACTGGTATTCCGGCGAGACCCTCTGGAGCTAAGCCTCTGGGAGGTCGTCGATGCGCAAGGCGTTCGCACACAGGTGGCCCTGTACGATCTGGATTATGACACCCGGCCTTCTCTGGCCGAGTTCAATGTTCAGAACCTGCCTGGCATCCGCCCCCGCGGTTTCGACCGCAATAA
>JAJUFM010000112.1 GCA_029265995.1 Rhodospirillaceae bacterium
CCGCACCGGCCTTCTATCCGGTTCCTGTTCGTCCGCTCCGGAGTTTGCCGCCGGCTTCCTCCCCACCCCGCCTCACGGCGACGCAGTTGCCCTTGGCTAGCGATTCCGGTCGTCACGGCTCGCAGAGGACTTCCACCTCCAGCATCAGCGCCATGCCAGGCGCACCGCACCAAATCGGATCACTTCGTGAATCTGATTGGTGCGATCTGCTCTAAGCGGCGGACTGATCGACAAACCAGGTGTCTGACGGCTTCCACTGCAGAGTGACGCTCTCTCCCACCTGATAACGTGGTTCGGGAGAGGCAACGGAAACCAGTCCTTCGCCGATCTCGCTGTCCAGCACGTACTTTACCGTCTGCCCCAGATAGATGGCGTCGCGCACGGCCCCTTTTGGCCCGGCCTCTCCGCTGGGTTGGAGCGCCAGCTTTTCCGGGCGGATGATCATGCAGCGCTGGCCTTCGCTGGGGCCGGGAGGGGGGCTGCAGGGCACTGTCACACCCGAGTCCAACCTCATGAGCCAGTTACCGTGCGCCTTGTGTACGGAACCCGTAAGAAAGTTCGCCGTGCCCAGGAAGTCCGCCACGAAGCGGTTCGCAGGGCGAAGGTATACTTCTTCCGGGGAGCCGATTTGTTGGATCCGTCCATCGTCGAGCACCATGATGCGGTCGGAAAGGGACAGCGCCTCTTCCTGATCGTGGGTTACCAGGACGGTCGTGATGTTCAGGTTTCTTTGAAGCTCTCGCAACTCTACCTGGACCTCTTCGCGCAGCTTCCGATCGAGGGCGGCGAGGGGCTCATCCAGGAGAAGAATGTCCGGCTGAAACACGAAGGCGCGCGCCAGTGCGACGCGCTGCTGCTGTCCGCCCGAAAGCTGAGAAGGTTTGCGCTCAGCCAAGTGCTCGAGGCGAACTGTCCTCAAAGCCTCCGGTACCGTCTTCTCGATCTCCTTGCTCGAATAATTTCTTACCTTCAGCGGGAAGGCGACATTGTTGAAGACGGTCATGTGCGGGAAGAGGGCGTAGCTCTGGAAGACAAGTCCCACGTTCCGCTGCCCCGACGGCAGGTGGGTGACATCACGCCCTCCGATATGAATGTCTCCGCTGGTCGGCTGGATGAGGCCGGCAATCAAGCTGAGCAGGGTTGTCTTTCCTGAACCGCTCGGTCCCAGAATGGTGACCAGTTCCCCCTGCTCGACTTTGAGCGAAACTCCCTGAACGGCCGCGAAACTGCCATACATCTTTGTGATGCCGGAAAGCGAGATATCGCTCAAAGTTACTTCCTCCCGATCGTCATCGCACAGTCAGGGGATGCCCTTTCTGCAAGGCCGGGTGAAGAAGCCCAGTGCAGTGAGCAACTGTTAGCCGACGGCCCGCTTTCTGCAAGAACCCTGCTGAAACCTCTGCGCCACCTGCTTGTTTTCTGTGATCACATATGCCAGAGTTTTCTGTCAAGGCCGCAGCGGTTTCGACGGTCTGGCAAGCGCCAATCGGGAGGTGAATTATGACAAGAGCTTTGCTGGGAGCAGCCGGTCTAGCCGGCTCGTTGATGCTGGGAACGACACTTGCCTTTGCGCAGGTTTCCGAAATTCGGATGATCGAAGCCGGCGGGCCGTCCGGCGAATCGATCGAGGTTGGATATATCAAGCCCTTCACCGAGAAGACGGGCATCCGGGTGGTGCGTGAAAACCCGGCCGGCCTCGGCAAAGTTCGGGCCATGGTGGAATCACGCAACGTCACTGCGCCCATCACCGAGCTCAGCAGCAGCGAGCTCGAGCAGGCCAAGGCGCTCGATCTCCTCGATCCCCTGGATTGGGATGCCATAGATCCCGCGCCGATCTATGAAGAGGCGATCGATGAGTACGGCCTTGGCTGGCAGTACTACTCCACCATCATGGCGTGGCGTGAGGGGGAGAAGCCGCTCACGAGCTGGGCCGACATGTGGGACGTCGATAATTTCCCGGGTGCGCGCTCCTTCCCGGACTACCCCAACTACATCCTGCCGATGGCTCTTCTCGCCGATGGTGTGCCTGTGGAGGAGCTCTATCCGCTGGACATGGATCGCGCTTTCGCAAAGCTCGAGGAGATCAAGGATCATGTCGCGGTCTGGTGGGAAGCTGGCGCGCAACCCCCTCAGCTGCTGCAGGATAACGAGGTTCAATACGTTGCGGCCTGGTCAGGGCGAGTAACTGATGTCGAAGGGGTGGAGTATACTTTTGAGCAGGGTCAGTTGGACCTGACCTACTTTGCGATCCCGAAGGGTGCCTCCGAGGAAGCCAAGGAAGCCGTCTATCAGCTGATGCACGTGATGACGATCGCGGAAAATCAGGCGGCTGCAGCCGACATCGTCTCTTATACGGGACCGAGCCAGGATCTTGATCCGCTTCTCCCACAGGACCGCATCACCAAGTACCCGACGGTGCAGCAGAACCGCGATGTGCAGTTCTTTATCGATGCGCAGTGGTGGTTTGACAACGCGGAGGAAGTCGAGCTTCGCTGGCAGGAGTTCAAGCTCGGCCTCTGAGTGAGCAATGTGTGCAAGTGGAAGCCCGACCTGTGGCCGGCTTCCACTTCTTCCTTTGGAAGGGTAGCGATGGCCGGCAACGTTGAGGTTGCCCATCGGGTGCAACCGACCTCTTCTCGTCTGACACTTCCGAAGCTGGGTGAAGGATTTGCGCAGGTCGTTCCGGCGCTGATCCTCATCCTGCTGCTGTTCAACGTGCCGCTGGTGATCATGCTTGGGTGGTCCTTTTACCCGCTCGAGACTCCGCTGGCGAACTATGAGCAGATCTTTACCCGGAGCATCTATCTCAAGGTCATCGGCAATACCTTCTATATAGCCGCGCTCACAACGGTGGCCTGCTGCCTGCTCGGCTATCCGCTCTGCTACTGGATGTGGCGGCTGTCGCCGCGCTGGCGCCTGATCATCGCCTCCATCGTAGTGCTTACTTTCTGGGTCTCGATCCTCGTGCGCACCTACGCCTGGATCGTGATCCTTGGGAACGATGGCATCGTCAACCGACTGTTGCTGACGTGGGGGCTCATCGATTCTTCCGTTTCCTTTCTCTACAACCAGACCGGCGTGATCATCGGCACCACAAATGTGCTTTTGCCCTTCCTGGTGTTGCCGCTTTTCGCGGCGATGATGCGGCTGGATCGGCGGATCCTGTTGGCCGCCGAGACCCTCGGGGCGCCAAAGGGGGTGATCTTCTGGAAGATTTTCTTCCCTCTTACGCTGCCATCTCTGGCGGCCGGAGCGATTCTCATCTTCATCCT
The DNA here is from genome assembly GCA_029265995.1 of Rhodospirillaceae bacterium. Classification (GTDB taxonomy): domain Bacteria; phylum Pseudomonadota; class Alphaproteobacteria; order Kiloniellales; family DSM-21159; genus Aquibaculum. The sequence continues at coordinate 3,273 of JAJUFM010000112.1, forward strand.
GACGCTTGGTTTCTTCATCACGCCAGCCATTCTGGGTGGTGGGCGCGTCCCCATGATCGCTAACATGATGGACCTCCTGATCAATCGCCTGCCGCGCTGGGAGTTGGCTGCGGCGATCTCCGGCGTATTGCTGGTCTTCACGATGATCTTTTTCGCCGGATACCAGTGGCTGAACAACCGACAACAGGCGTCGTGAGGGGGAGCAGGATGGTCAGCTCTAGGGACGCGCGGCGCAAGGCGCCGGCAGCAGGAAGCTGGACCGATAGCGTCGGCAGCTGGGCGACTACGGTTGTCGCCGTATCGGTCTTGCTATTCCTCGCCCTCCCGATCCTCGTCGTCATTCCCATGTCTTTCTCGAGTGCCGAGGCGCTCACCTTCCCGCCGCCAGGCTTCTCCTTGCGTTGGTATGAGTCCTTTTTTGGCGATGCGCGCTGGCTGCAGGCCGCACGCACCTCGATCATCGTTGCGGTGGCCTCAAGCACGCTGGCCGCAGTTTTTGGAAGCGCTGCGGCCTACGGTCTAGTTCGCGGGAATTGGTTTGGGCGTGGCGCGATCGAGGCAAATTTCCTGCTGCCGCTGATTGTGCCTCAGGTCATCACGGCGCTGGCCCTCTATATGTACTTCGCACGTCTTGGGATTCTCGGAACTCTGCCGGGCCTCATCATGGGGCACACGGTTTTGGGCCTGCCTTACGTTGTGCTGATCATGACTGTGGCCATCCGCTCGTTCGACGTCCGGATCGAGCAGGTCGCTCTCTCGCTAGGGTCCTCGTGGAGCCGGATGTTCGTCTCGGTCGTGCTTCCCAATCTGGCGCCCAGCCTCGCGGCCGCCTGGCTCTTTGCCTTCGTGATCAGTTTCGACGAAGTGATCATCACCTTCTTCCTCGCGGGCGCGCATGAGACGATCCCCAAGCGGATGTTCAACGAACTGATGCTGCAGGTGAACCCGACGATCACGGCGATCGCGACCCTTCTGATCAGCATCAGCATCATCACCATCTCGACACTTGCCTTGCTCGCGAGAAGAAGCGGCCTGCTCCGCTGACCGATCGTGGACCAGAGGAAAGGAGCGGCCGTAGCCTTTTTCATTGGGGGGAAGCGCGTTGCTTGAAGGGGCGGAGTTCATGTCGGCGGCGGAGCTTTGGCCGTATCAGCAGGCGGCCTGGGCGATGCAGCGTGCACAGGTAGCAGCCGGTTCGGACTTCTACCATAATCTGTGGGAGGGGAAGGCGCCGCCCCTAGACCTTCGCGAGCTCGCCGCGCTTCCGCTCTCGGACAAGGCTCAGCTCCGCGCCTCTCAGGCAGAACATCCGCCCTTCGGCAACTATCTTGCAGCGCCTGGTTCTCACGCGACCCGTCTCCACAGAACCTCCGGCACCACAGGTCAGGCCATGAACCTCGCCTTGTCGGAACGCGACGCAGCAGTGACCGCTGCTGTCGGCGCGCGCAGCCATCGCGCGTCCGGCTTGGGGCCTGGTCATCGAGTGGTGCATTGCTTGAACTACCGAATGTGGATGGGCGGGCTCACAGATCATTTGACCTTGGAGGGGACCGGCGCCCTCGTGGTGCCCTTCGGCGTGGGGGAGACCGAGCTGCTGATTCGGACGATTCAGGAGGTCGGTGTCACCGCCATCTCCTGCACGCCTTCCTATCCGGCGGTGCTGGAACGGGTGCTGCGGGAGAGATTTCCCAACCTGGCTCCGCGCGACCTCGGATTGAAGTTGGGGCTGTTCGGCGGAGAGCCCGGTCTTGATGACCCTGCCTTGCGGCAGCGTATCCAGGATACCTGGGGCATGGAGCCGCGAAACGCAAATTACGGCGTGTCGGACGTCTTCTCCAACTTCGCCGGGCAATGCGAAGAGGATACGCGCCTGCATTTTCTCGCGGGTGATGTTCTCTGGCCGGAGCTGATCGATCCGGATACGCAAGCTCCCCTACCACTTCGCGCGGGAGAGAAGGGCGAGCTGGTCCTGACGCATCTGCAGAAGGAGTGTCAGCCGCTCGTGCGTTTCCGCACTGGAGACATCATTCAGGTGGAGGAAACGGATCGCTGCTGCTGCGGCCGCAGCGGCTTCCGTTTTCGCGTTGTCGGCCGCAGCGATGACATGGTTGTGGTCCGAGGGCTCAACCTCTTTCCGACAGTGATCGCTGCGGTCCTGAGCTCGATCCCTGAGCTTTCAGGCGATTATCGCATTCTTCTGGACCGGCCCCCACCGTACGACTGGTTGCCGCTACAGGTAGAGCGTGCGCGGGGCGTGCCTGAGACTGAAGGTTTGAGCCGGCGTGTCGAGGCAGCGGTCAAAAAGAAGACAGGCGCCACTGCGCGCGTGGAGGTTCTGCCGCCTGACAGCTTGCCGCTCACGGAGGGCAAGACGAAGCGCGTGATCAGGAGCTACGAATGAGCGGCTTCCGCTATCCGACAGTGACCAGCGCGCTCGTGGAAGAGGGTGTACGGGCGATCAGATTGAACAGGCCCGCGCGGCTGAATGCCATGAACCGGCAGCTGATAAGCGATGTCGCGCAGGCCTTCGAGGATGCAAATCGGGATCAGGAAACCCGTTGCGTCATCTTTACCGGCGAGGGCCGTGCCTTCTGCGCCGGCGATGATCGCCATGAGCACGTCCATCCGGAGAATGAGGAAGCTGCGCGCGACCTCGTTGACGCCATTCAACAGGCGACGCGAGCGATCGTGTTTGGCAGTAAGCCGGTCGTGGGTGCCATTAACGGTTGGGCGGTCGGCGGTGGTTTCGAGTGGGCTTTGAACTGTGATTTCTCGATCTGGGCCGAAGGAGCGAAAGGCTTTTTTCCCGAGGTGTCGCTCAACCTCTTCGTTACCGGTGGCGTGACCGCCCTGCTGCCGGCTGTCGTCGGCTTGACCAAGGCGCGCGAGATGCTGCTGCTGGGGGAGCACTATGAGGCCAGCCAACTGGTCCAGCTTGGATTGGCCTGGAAGGCGGTACCTCAAGAGCAGCTGGAAGGTGAGGCGCTGGCGCTCGCCCGTCGACTGGCGGCGCTGCCCCCTCTCGCAGTACGGGCGATGAAGCGCACGCTCAACGCTACGGGCGCCAGCGATCTTCATCGCGCCCTGCAGTTAGAGACGGACGCGACCGTGGCGGGCTTCCTCGATCCCGAGACGACCCGTCGTCTCAAGGACTTCTGATTCGCTGCAGCGGCTTAAGAAGTCGCGTTTATCGGATCTTCTGCTTCTGCTGGAGCGCAAGGCCTGCCAGGATCAGCGCCAGGCCCAAGAGCGTGGAAAGCTGGATTGGCTCATCGACCACCCAGTGGAGGAGGAGGAGCGAGACCGGCGGCGACAGGAAGATCAGGTTGGAGACCTTGGCCGTACGCGACACTCGACGCAGTGCGAGTTGCCATAGCACAAAAGCAATGCCCATCTCAAAGAGGCCGATGTAGACAGCGGCACCGAGGCCTCGCCAGCCCATCCAGGAAATTCCGGGGCCCGCCAGCAGCAGAAGGCTGAGAAGCGGCACGGCCACCGTAAAGTTCTGCCATTGCGCCACCAGCGGCAGGCGACGGTCGCGCGTGTTGATCAGCCAGTAGAGCGCCCAGACAAGCGTTGAAACAAGGGCAAGTGCCACGCCAAGCGGGTCCGCAAAGTCAACATCCAGCACGGCGCCCCGGGTGGCGATCACCCACACCCCCGCGTAGGCGATGAGTCCGGCGAGGATATCTACGAGCGTCAGGCGTTGGCCAAGGATCGGTACTGCCAGGAACGCCATGACCAAGGCCCAGGTATAGTTCAGGGCCATGGCTTCCTGCCCCGGGAGCCGATCGTAGGCTCCGAAGAGAATGAGGTAGTAGGCGACTGGGTTCATCAACCCCGCCCAGACGGCATTGTGCCAGCCTCTGGTCAGGGCGTGCTGGAGCAGCCCTTGCTGCGCGACCATCAGCCCAATCACCGCCCAGGACACGCAAGAGGCGATCCAGAGGAGGGGCAGGGGGCTCATATGAGCCAACCCGACCTTGAAGGCCGTCGCAACCGTCGACCAGAGGCCAACGGCGCCCAATGCGAGAAGTAGCGCCTGCTTGTCGTTGTTCATGCGGATGGTGGCAGGGAATGAGCGGGCGCCGGAAGGCCCTGGATAGAGGGGTGTGCAAGAGGTCCCCTTGCACTTATCGGTTGCTAACCGCCCCTCAAGCTATCACTGCGAGCAAAGGAAGGCGATTGCCCTGATCAGAAGCACTGCATTTCAGCTTCTGCCTGCGCTTGCCGCAGTTTGGCCACCATGTCTTCAAAACGGCTGTTGGCGCGGAAATATTCGGCCGACTGCCCGGTAACTTGCCCCACGCCGAGAACCGTCTCGGCCTCCACGTAATCTTCATAGGTCAAGAGGGTGGAGATGACGTCGATCGAGCAGGAGCAACGCTCCAGCGCCTGGCGCGTCTGGCCGTTCGCGACCATGCAAGCCAGTACATAGTCCGCCACCGCGACGGTCGGATAATCATTCTGGATGTGGTACTGCGCTGTGGCAGGCAGGGCCATCAAGCCCGCGAGCGGCAGGACGAGCGCGGCCATTCGAGCGGCCGAAGCGAAGTAAGGAAAAAGGCGGGTCATGATCTACTCCTCATGACTCTACAGGCGCGGGATTTCTGTAGCGGCGGTAGACGTAGCTCTCTTCGGCTTCCGAGTCTGCCTCCGCCATGTCGAGCAGTTGCTGATGCAGGGGCGACTTGTGGCAGGCGGGGTCGGTCGCGGAGGCGTCGCCGGCAATGGCCAACGCTTGACAACGGCATCCCCCCCAATCGATTTCCCTTCGCTCGCAACTGCGGCAGAGCTCCGGCATCCAGTCGGTGCCTCGGAAGGCGTTGAAGGCGGGACTGTGGTACCAGATGTCTGACAGCCCGTGGTCCTGAACATTCCAGAACTCCAGCCCCGGAATGGTTTCCGCTGCGTGACACGGCAGAACTTGACCCGAAGGCGTTACATTCAAGGACTGACGGCCCCAGCCGTTCATGCAAGGCTTGGGATAGCGGGCATAGTAATCCGGAACGACGGAGTCGATCACCAGGCGGCCCTTGAGCTGGGCACGCGCCTCTTCGACAACGCGCTGCGCCTCGAGCACCTGCTCTCGCCGAGGCATCAGGGCAGCGCGATTCTTCAAGGCCCAGGCATAGTATTGCGCATGGGCAATCTCGATTCTCTTGGCCCCAAGTTCGAGGGCCAGATCGATAAAGTCGGCGATCTGGTGTATGTTTGCCCGGTGGATCACGGCATTAAGCGTCAGCGGGAGGCCGAGCCTGTGCACTTCGCCCGCAAAGTTCCGCTTGCGCAGATGAGCGCCTGCCATCCCCGAGATCTTGTCTGTCGTGACGGGATCGGCCCCCTGCATGGAGAGCTGGACGTGATCCAGCCCTGCGGCCGCAAGCACCTCGAGCCGTTCGCCGGACACGTTCACGCCGGCGGTGATCAAGTTGGTGTAAATACCGACGCCGGAGGCATGGCGAACCAGTTCTTCGAGATCTTTTCGTGCCGTGGGTTCGCCGCCGGAGAGGTGCATCTGCAGCACGCCGAGGTCGGCAGCCTCGCTAAAGACCCGGCACCAGGTCTGGGTATCCAGCTCCTGAGATCGACGGATCAGATCCACCGGGTTGGAACAGTAGGGGCACTGAAGAGGGCAGCGATGGGTCAGTTCCGCGAGAAGGCCCAGGGGTGCGGGAGTATTACTACTAACGAGAGGGGTCATGATGCCAATCGAGCAGGCCCTTCTCCGCCAACCCCGTCAGGAAGAGCCGCACGTCCTTTTCTATCTGCGCGGGGTCAGCCGTGAAGTCCTGGGCCAGCCCCTCGACGATGGCTTCCAGGGTGCGCTGCCCGTCCACGCGTTTCAAGATTTCCACGGCGATAGGATCAGGTTGCAATACCCGCTCCGGCCCCAGAAGAACCCATCCACCGCGTGCTGCATCTTCACGCAGCCTTACGCCCGGTGCCAAGCGTGGAGTGCTGCCGGCGTGTAGATCGCTCGTCACCCTATCGCCTCTCCCGCTTGCCAGGCGCCGGGAGGGGGCCAACCGGGCTCCACGTAAGCATAGTAGAGCGCATCCAACTGGGACCAGAGTACGCTGCACTTGAATTCCAGCGCCTGGATAACCGCTTGCTGCTGATCCGGCCGCAC
>JAJUFM010000042.1 GCA_029265995.1 Rhodospirillaceae bacterium
CTTCATCGATCAGCGGGCCTTGCACGACCCCCTCTTCAAGACCAGGGCCTACCTTGAGCGCCTTGACCTTTTCAGCCAGCTTCTCGGCAAAGGCGTCATAGACACCTGCCTGCACGATAATCCGGTTCGCGCAGACGCAGGTCTGACCCATGTTTCGATACTTGCTCATCATCGCGCCTTCGACGGCCGCATCCAGATCAGCATCGTCGAAGACCAAGAAGGGAGCGTTGCCGCCGAGCTCCATCGATACCTTCTTCACCGTTTGCGCGGATTGCTCCATCAGGATCTTTCCGACTTCCGTGGAGCCGGTGAAGGTAATCTTCCGCACGATTGGGTTGGAGGTGAGCTCTCCGCCAATTTCCCGAGCAGAACCCGTCAGGATGTTAATGACGCCAGCTGGGATACCCGCTTCTTCCGCCAGCACCGCCATTGCCAGCGCGGAGAATGGTGTTTGGGTGGCCGGCTTGATGACGATCGTGCAACCCGCCGCAAGAGCCGGACCGGCCTTACGCGTGATCATCGCATTTGGAAAGTTCCAGGGCGTAATCGCACCGACGACGCCAACTGGTTGCTTGATGACCACGATGCGCTTATCGCCCTGGTGCGGCGGGATGACATCGCCGTAAACCCGCTTGGCTTCTTCCGCAAACCATTCGATGAAGGACGCGCCGTAAGCGATTTCTCCCTTCGCTTCGGCCAGCGGCTTTCCTTGTTCCAGCGTGAGGAGGCGCGCCAGGTCGTCCTGGTTTGCCATCATCAGATCGTACCACCGGCGAAGCAGGTTCGAGCGCTCTTTCGCTGTCTTGGCACGCCACGCGGGGAGCGCGCGGTTGGCGGCCTCAATCGCTCGGCGAGTCTCCGCGGTTCCCATGTTGGGGATGGTTCCGAGGACGCCACCCGTCGCCGGGTTGATGACGTCTATGCTCTTGCCGCTCTCGGCATCGAGCCAGGCGCCGTCGATATAGCACTGCTGTCGGAATAGCTTGTTATTCTTAAGCTCCGGTGTGGCTTGTTCGGCAGCCTTCGCGAGCGTCGACATGATGGTTCCTCCTTGAAAACTTGTCGACGGGAGGGCCCGTCGCGGTCGGATCATAGGGGCAGGGAAGGCAGCGGCAAAGTGCTGTCTGCCAGACTATTTTTTCTGAGAACAATCCGCTGGGGCTTAGCGGGGATCGCGCGTTTCTTCGACGATCCAATTCAGGAAAGCTGGATTACCGCCCATCACGGGAAGGGCAACCACGCAGGGGCATTCATAGTCGTGCCTGGCCTGTACGAACTCAGTCAGTTCATCCAGCAGGCTTGCGCGAGTCTTCGCGATCAGTACCACCTCCTGACCTTCGCAAAGCTGTCCTTCCCAGCGGTAGATTGGTGTCATGGACCCGAAGAAATTGGCGCAGGCGGCGAGGCGTTCTTCAACCAGAGCCCGCCCCAGGGCTTTCGCCTTATCCGCGTCGTCATGGGTGATGTAGACGAGGATCGCTTCTGCCATAGCCGTTTCTCTCAATAAGGTGGTGAACGGTCGTGGACGTGGCGGCACCGCCCTGTTCAGATCGCTTCGGTCTTCGTGCTTATCGAGGCATCGCCGCAATTTGCTGCAGCAGGCCTTCGGCTGACGAAAGGTCAAAGCCGGCGTTGCTGGCCTTCGAAAGGATTACATCGGCGGGCTTGGCGCCATAGCGAGCTTCCGCAAGTGCCCAGAGGAGGATACTTCTCATGCCTGACCGGCAATGGGCTACAACGGGTCCGGTGGCTCCTTCCCAAACTTTATAGAATTCCTCTACCACCTCCGGGCTTAAGCTATTCATTGTGACCGGAAGGTGGTGATACTCGAACCCCTCCTGCTCGAAGAGGCGGCCCGCATCCCCTGCCGTAGGTTGGCCAGCTTCCTCGCCATCAGGTCTGTTGTTGATAATGGTAGCGATGCCGTGGCTGCGCAATTCTTCTGCCGCGGAAACGTCGATCTGCGGTGCAACGAAGAAGCCCTCGTCCACTTTGATAACGCTTTTCATCTACTGCCTCCTTCTTCGACGTCTTGCGCGCAGATTATCGGACTCGCAGGGCAGAGCTAAACACAGAACCGACAAGCTGCTCCTTGCTCTACGCAGCCCAGTTTCGCTGCGCATCGCTCTGAAAGCAAAAAGGACCCGGCAAGACGTACTTACCGGGTCCTTCGCCATGGTCGGAGCGGCGGGATTCGAACCCACGACCCCCAGTCCCCCAGACTGGTGCGCTACCAGACTGCGCTACGCTCCGCTAGATACGCGGCGACCGTGCCGCCCAAGCGGCTCCTATATAGACCTACCCCCGGGGCGTGACAACGGCCACGACACCTTCCCTGCTTGGCTAACGACCCAGCTGCTGTGCGTCACGAATCATAGTGCGAAGTTGGCGCATCTCATCCAGCACCTCGCCAAGCTTAGCGCGCCGAGCATGATCCAGTGCGGGCGTCCGCTGGGGAGCTGCGGCTTGGCGTTCTTCCCGCTGTGCCACGGCGTTGACGCCGCCTTCCCGCAAAAGCTTCTGGACGCCCTTGATGGTGTAGCCTTCCCCGTGCAGCAGATTACGAATGCGGCGAAGGAGTTCGATATCCTCGGGCCGATAATAGCGTCGACCGCCGCCACGCTTGAGGGGTTTGACCTGGGAAAACTTCGTTTCCCAAAAGCGGAGGACGTGCTGCGGGATATCCAACTCTTGCGAAACTTCGCTGATGGTGCGGAAGGCCGCCGCTGATTTTCCATCCTGTCGCAGGGCGCTCATGGTTTCCCTGATTTGCCGAATTGGGTTTGATCTCGATAGTCGTTGATGCGGTTCTTCAGGACGTGAGAAGCGCGAAACACGAGGACGCGGCGGGGCAGGATCGGCACCTCCTGCCCTGTCTTCGGATTGCGGCCCACTCGCTCGCCCTTTTGGCGGGACGTAAAGGTGCCGAAGGAGGAGATCTTTACGGTCTCGCCCCTCACCAGGGCATCTGCCATCTCGCTCAGCACCATCTCCACGAGTTCAGCTGATTCATTGCGAGATAGGCCGACTTCCTGATAGACGGCTTCCCCTAGGTCAGCACGCGTTAGCGTCCGCTCAGCCATAGCCCGCCTCCCTGCTTTTTCAAAAGGTTAGTCGAAGGCTTTATAGCGGTCAATCATGTTTGGAACCAGACCGGATCGCATTTTTAGGGCGCTAGTCTGTCAGGCTAACCCTGTCTCTGGAAAAAGAGTAAAGCACAAGCTAGAGGGCTATCGCTAGAGCCGCCGCCGTTAGACACTACCCCGTCTGGCTGGCTCGGATAGGGATTGCGACATCTCCGGCCTACCAGCGGAGGATGGCCGATCCCCAGGTGAAGCCGCCGCCCATGGCCTCGAGAAGTACCACATCGCCCTGCTTCAGGCGCCCATCAGCCTTGGCTTCCGCGAGAGCGAGCGGAATAGAGGCGGCAGAAGTATTTGCGTGCCGGTCAACAGTTACGACCACACGTTCACGCGGGAGATCAAGTCGCTTGGCCATCGCCTCGATAATGCGAATGTTCGCCTGATGAGGCACTAACCAGTCGACGTCGCTTGGCTGCAATCCGGTTTTGTCGAGAGCCGCATCGATGGCTTCGGCCATCTTCACCACGGCGTGGCGAAATACCTCCCGCCCGTGCATCCGCAGAAAGCCAGCTGTCTGGGTCGACGAGGGTCCGCCGTCTACATAAAGAGCGTCGTTATACCGTCCGTCGGAATAGAGATGGGTGGAAAGAATACCGCGCTGGGAAGCGGAGCCGTCTTCGGGAGAAGCGGTCAAGACGACCGCGCCGGCCCCGTCCCCGAAGAGGACGCAGGTACCTCTATCGCTCCAGTCCAGAATGCGACTGAAGGTTTCGGCGCCAATGACGAGCGCGTTTCTGGCTTGGCCGCAGCGCAAGAAGTTATCGGCCACCGCGAGCGCATAGACGAAGCCGCTACATACGGCCTGAACATCGAACGCTGCGCCCTTGGTTATGCCTAAAAGCGCTTGAACACGCGTTGCCGTAGCAGGAAAGGTCTGATCCGGCGTGGAGGTCGCGCAAACAATGAGGTCGATTTCATCGGCCGACACCCTCGCGTCCTTCAAGGCTTCTTGTGCGGCAGCTAGAGCGAGATCGGACGTCAGCTCGCCTTCTGCTGCTATATGTCGCTGCACGATACCGGTGCGCTCGCGGATCCACTCGTCGGACGTATCGATTCGCTGAGCAAGATCCTGGTTGGTAACGATGCGCGCCGGCAAATAGGCGCCGCACCCTTGGATCACGGATCGTTGAAACATCAGATGGCTGCCGCCTGTACTTGAGATCCAGCGCGCGCGCCGCCTGCAGCCTCAAGATCCTGCCGCATGCTTTCAATAAAGCCATGGCGTGCCAGATCGACGGCTACCCCGATAGCATGAGCAAACCCGAGCGCATCAGTGCCGCCATGACTCTTCACGGCAATACCGTTAAGACCGAGGAAAACCGCGCCGTTGTAGCGCCGAGGGTCGACTCTCTTGCGGAGCTTGTGCATGGCAGGTCGGGCAAGCAGATAGCCCAGGCCGGCGAGCAGCGAACTGCGAAAAGTCCGCCGGAGAAACTCGGTGTACAATGTGGCGGTACCTTCTGCAGTCTTGAGCGCGATGTTGCCGGTGAAGCCATCGGTCACAACCACGTCGACGGTTCCCTTGGCGATATCATCTCCTTCCACAAAGCCGACAAACTCACCCGGGAAGGACAGGGAGCGCAACAGGGCGGCTGCTTCCTGCAGCGTTTCGCCGCCCTTCATGTCTTCCGATCCAACATTCAAGAGAGCGCAGGTCGGCTGTGGGATACCCAAAACGCTGCGGGCGAAGCAGCTTCCCATGACAGCAAACTGAACAAGGTTCCGGGCGTCGCACGCGACGTTTGCCCCCATGTCCAGCATCACCGTTTCTCCCCGAAGCGTCGGGAAGAAGGAGCCAATTGCAGGACGGTCCACACCTGGCAGCGTTTTCAAGGCGAATTTGGCCATCGCCATCAGCGCGCCCGTGTTGCCGCCCGAAACGACCGCCCGTGCTTCGCCGTCTCGCACCGCGTTGATGGCGAGGCGCATGGAGGAGTTGCGCCCGCTACGAAGCGCAACGGACGGCTTCTCATCACTGCTGACCACGTCATCCGTGTGGATAATGCGGCTTGCGCCCCGCAACTTGCGCATCCGGTCGATCATAGGACGCAACTGCGACTCGCGACCGAAAAAGAGAAATTCGGTTTGCGGATGGCGGCGGAGTGCCAGGTTGGCACCACGAATCACTGCTGAGGGAGCGTGGTCTCCGCCCATCGCATCGAGAGCCAAGATGAGCCGAGCACTCACCATCTCAGTCCTAACGAGACGCTGTCCGCGGCCGTGACCCCGGACCTAATCAGAAGTCGCTCTTGGGTTCCAGGATCTGCCGGCCCCGGTACATCCCAGACTTGAGATCGATGTGGTGCGGCCGACGCAGCTCGCCACTATCCTGATCTTCGACATAAGCCGGCGATTGAAGAGCGTCATGCGCCCGACGCATGTCGCGCCGCGACTTCGATACCTTTTTCTTTGGAACAGCCATATTCTGTTTCTCTCGCTACTCGCACAGACCGCCCGATGCGGCGCGCGTTAGTTACCGAAAATGCCCAGCCGCTACAAGCCCGGCACGTTCATCGCTTAAGAACGTTTCACTGCCGATGGAGTTTCCGCGCAAGGTCAGCGAAGGGGTTCGCAGGCTCCGTGGCCTCCCCCTCCCCCCATTCTCCCCCCGTAGCGGGTGCGTCGAGATTTCGGGGATAAGGATCGAGCCGTTCCGCAAGAAGCTGCACCAGAAGTTCACCCAGGTCAAAGCTTCCAGCCGAAAAGAGCTCTGGACCGCCAGATTCGAGTTCTTCATCGGGGATCAGATCCACGACGCTTTCCTGCGCGGCAGGATGATAGTCCGGTAGCAAAAATATTTCCTGAAAGCCTTCATCGAGTTGCGCCGGTAGAGGCTCCAGGGTTGCCACACAGATCTGCGTAAACTCCGCATGAATGGCGCCAGTTGCAGAGAGCGCAGTGCCGCCCCGCACCCGGCGCAAGGCTACCTCTCCTGAAAGTCTATCCAGCTGGCCAAGTTCGAGGCGTTTGGCGAGTGCCTCTCGCTCGGAAGGCGATGCTTCAATCGTGTGGCGACTGTCCCTATCGCCAATTTGTAGAAGCACGATAGGCCTGCTGAATTCGTTTTCGAAGGGGCTGGTCATGATTCTCCGTGTATTGAGGCCGTGTCGGTCTCGATTTTTGAGAGGTAGCTATTAATGATAGGCAGCACTTCTAAGAATTCCACCTTGCCAGCCATAAGGTCACTGCCGTTCTGGCCGTTCAGGGTACGCAGGACCTGGCGCATGTAGTCGGCGATGGCTGCCACTGCTGCTCGGGAAGGTTTCGCGACTGTGCCGAAGAGATTGCGGATCAATGCCTCCTCCAGGTCGCTGTTATCCAGTTTGTTGAGACCATCGTCATAGGCCTTGGACCGGCCATAGTAGGATTCGCCCATCACCTTTAACTTCGGGCCGACCTTGAGATCGCCTACCCCGCTTTCGCGCAAAGACTGATCCAGGTCGAAAATAAGGGTGTCGAATAGGGTCTGGCGCAAGTCAGCCCCCGCATCTCCTTCCTGGCGCAGGCGCCGCATCAAAAGAGCCAGGTGCAGAAGCAGGAGCTCGAAGCGCCCATCGGTGGTGTCAGGAACTCCAAGCATGGTGTAGAAGGGCTCTTGCCTGGATTGCAGGATCACCCTTTCGTATAAAGCGCGGGCAGGTGCTTCCGAACTCTTCCCAGGAAATATGCGCCTAAAGTAAGACCGGTGCATGTAAGCCTACCCTCCCGTTCCTCGACACCTTGAAATGGCGGAACGAGCGGGCTTAATCAAGCGGGCGAGAGAGCCTCGCGGAGCGAAAGCGGAGTGCATTTTAATGACAGGTTCCGACCTGGGTGCGTCACCACCTCGTGCGTTGTTCTACAAAGTGGCTATAGGCGCGCTCCTTTTAGCCGTGGTGGCAGCTTGTTCTCCACGCGTTGATAATCGGGGCCACCATATCGATCCGGAGGTTCTGGCAGAGATCCGGCCTGGTATGTCCACACGCGAGGACGTGCTGTACCTACTTGGCTCTCCTTCGACAGTTTCGAGCTTTCAAGGCCCCGTCTGGTACTACATCGGCCAGCGCACCGAGAAGCTCGCCTTTTTCAAGCCGGACGTGACAGAGCGGCAAGTGGTCGAGGTTGTCTTCGACGATAGCGACCGGGTGTCGGAAATGAGGATGATTGGCCTGGAAGAGGGACAAGAGGTCGAGCTGGTCGAGCGTGAAACGCCGACCGAGGGACGCGACATGACGATTTTGCAGCAGTTCCTTGGAAATCTGGGCCGCTTCAATCCACCCGCCCCCTAAGGTTCCTCGGCACCACGAGATTTTCGATTGCTTGCCGTTGAGCAACCGGCACATCCGCCGGCAAGCGGTGCGGCCACGCCCAGCAGGCTTCGCAGATCTCCCGATTGAGGCGAAGTGGTTGCGGTTCAGGCACGCGCCCTTCGAGAAGCAATTCGAGCCCCTGTCCACCTGCAACGCTCCGGGCGTGCCTCAATTCGAGGTCGCTACACTGAAGACCGGTTTCTTCCATGAGTTCTCGGGCGAGCCCCGCTTCCGGGGCTTCGCCGCGCTTGAGGAAGCCCCCGGGTAAAGCCCAGGCGCCATGAACATGCCAAAAGTGCTTGAGCAACAGGACACGACCATCCGGATCCAGTAGCACCCCCACGACCGCAACTGTCAGTCGTGGCTCAATGCGCGCAACAAGCCACCGCCGCACTGAAACGGGGGAGGCATTCCAGAGGCACCGCATCCAGTTGCGAAGCAAGCCTTCTTTCCCCACCTTTCGTCCGCTCATCCCAAGGGCTATCTAGTAGAACGCCCTCATCAAAAGCTACAGGCTTATAGTACATGACCGATGCCGCTCGCCCTCGCGCTCCCTTAGCCCCGAAGCGGCCACAGGTTCGGGAAGTGCACGGAGCTACCCTCGTAGATGACTATGCTTGGCTCCGCGATCCAAACTGGCAGCGGGTCATGCGCGAACCGGACGCCCTGGATCCTTCGATTCGAGAGTATCTCGAAGCGGAGAACCGCTGGACGGACGAGATCATGAAACCGTCTGCACAGCTTCGCCAAACGCTGTTCGAAGAGCTCAAAGGAAGGATCAAGGAGGACGACTCGAGCGTACCAGATCCAGATGGCCCCTGGTCCTACTACACGCGCTACCGACGGGGTGGCCAGCACCCGCTGCTGTGCCGCTGTCCTTCCGGAAGCGCGGGGGGGCAGGAAGAGCTGTTATTGGATGGAGACGCTATTGCCGCAGGCAAGGCCTTCTTTGCGCTTCATGCAGGCGAACATTCGCCTGACCACCGATTGCTGGCTTACGCGGTGGATGAAACCGGCTCCGAATTTTGTGAAATTCTATTCAAAGATCTTCAGACCGGAAAGGATTTGTCCGAGCGCCTGCAGGACGGCAATGGATCGCTGGCCTGGAGCAGCGATGGTCGTTTCCTGTTCTACGTTGTGCTGGATAGCAATCACCGCCCCTGCAAGGTGATGCGCCATCGAATTGGCGATGACCCCGCTAATGATCAGGAGGTTTATAGCGAGCGTGACCCCGGCTTCTTCGTTTCGGTGGGCGTGACCACTTCGCGCCGCTACATTGTTATCTCGGCACACGATCACGTTACCAGTGAGCTATACCTCATCGATGCCGAGCGGCCGGAGGGCGCGCCCCAGCTTGTCGCGGAGCGGGTTGCCGAGGTTCAATATAGTCTGGAGCACGATGCACCTCGCGCACGCTTTCTAATCCTCACGAATCGGGATGGTGCCGAGGACTTCAAATTGATGGAGACGCCGGAAAGCGCGCCTGGTCCGAGCCACTGGCGGGATTTCCTGCCCCATCATCACGGCAGGTTGCGCCTCGACCTGCATTTGCTCCGAGACCACCTGGTACTGCTTGAACGGGTCGACGCCCTGCCGCGTCTCCTGGTTCTGCGTCTTGATGATGGCGTGCAGCACGAGGTGGCTTTCGAGGAGGCGGCTTATTCCCTTGGGCTCCTCGGGGGCTATGAATACGAGACGACGCGCCTGCGCTTCGTCTACTCCTCGCCCACGACGCCGCAGCAGACCTGGGACTACGATTTGGAAACTCGAGAGCGAGTGCTGCGGAAGGAGCAGGAGGTGCCGAGCGGGCACGAGGCTTCAGCTTATATCGCGGAGCGCGTCTTTGCGCCGGCGGAGGATGGAGAGCTGATTCCGATCACCCTTTTGCGTCATAGAGACACACCGATCGACGGTACTGCACCGCTCCTTCTCTACGGCTATGGCGCCTACGGTTTGTCCATGCCGGCGGCCTTTCAACTCAATCGTCTCAGCCTGGTGGACCGTGGCTTTGTCCACGCAACTGCCCACATCCGCGGTGGGACGGACAAGGGATGGGCCTGGTACAAGAAAGGTAAACTGTCCAACAAACAGAATAGCTTCTCCGACTTTCTTTCGAGCGCACGTTATCTCGTTTCCGAGGGCTATGCCGCAGCAGATCGGGTTGCCATACATGGAGGAAGCGCCGGCGGCCTCCTTGTGGGCGCGGCCTTGAACCAGGCGCCGGAACTCTTCGCCGCCGCGGTGCTCGAGGTACCCTTCGTCGATGTGCTCAACACGATGCTGGATGACACCCTGCCGCTGACACCTCCGGAGTGGAACGAATGGGGCAACCCGATTGAGTCGAAAGCCGCGTTCGAAACGATCCGCAGCTACTGCCCCTACCAGAACATCGGGAACCGAAATTATCCCCACATCCTGGCGACCGCGGGACTGACCGATCCGCGCGTGACCTACTGGGAACCTGCCAAGTGGGTTGCCAAGCTGCGCGCCTCCAAGACCGACAATAACCTGCTCTTGCTGAAGACCTATATGCAGGCTGGCCACGCGGGCGCGGCGGGGCGCTTCGAGAAGCTTCACGAGGTTGCGTTAGTTTACGCGTTCTTGCTGCAGGTCTTCGGTCTTGCCGAGACGCGATCGCTCTCGGCTTCAGCCTAAAGAAAAGGAAACTCAAGCCTCACGGTTCAAGGCGACCTGGTCTAACGGCTGTTCGGTGAGCGAGGTTTCATTGTGGCCCAGCGCCCGCAAGGCCGTCGATGCAATGTCGTCGGCGGTCAGGCCCGCCCAGGCCAATTGCTGCTCTGGGGTGCCGTGATCAATGAAGCGGTCGGGCAGGCACATCGGCCGGATCTTGAGCAGTCCGCTGTCCAGAAGACCTTCGTTCGCAAGCTGCTGCATGACCTGCGTCGCAAATCCCCCGATTGCGCCTTCTTCAAGCGTGATCAGGACCTCGTGCTCGCGGGCAAGCCGTCGCAGCAAATCCTGGTCCAGGGGCTTGGCAAAGCGTGCATCTGCCACTGTGGTAGACAGGCCCTTGGATGCGAGCTTATCCGCAGCGGCCAAGGCTTCTCCAAGGCGCGCGCCATAGGAAAGGATCGCTATCTTGCTACCTTCACGCAGCACTCGCCCCTTGCCGATTTCCAGTGGCTGCCCTCGGGCGGGAAGTTCAAGGCCGATACCTTCACCGCGAGGATAACGCAGCGCCGAGGGCGCTTCATCGAAGGCGACCTGGGTCGCTACCATGTGCATCAACTCCGCCTCGTCGGCTGCCGCCATCAGCACGAAGCCGGGCAGGCAGGCGAGATAGGTGATGTCGTAGGAACCCTGGTGGGTAACGCCATCCGCCCCTACCAGTCCAGCGCGGTCGATCGCAAAGCGCACGGGAAGCTTTTGGATCGCCACATCATGGACCACCTGATCATAGGCGCGCTGAAGAAAGGTGGAATAGATGGTGGCAAAGGGCTTGAAGCCTTCACAGGCGAGCCCCCCACAAAAGGTAACCGCATGTTGCTCCGCAATGCCGACGTCGAAGCAGCGCTCCGGAAATCGCTCGCCAAACTTGTCGAGCCCTGTGCCTGAGGGCATTGCTGCCGTGACAGCAACGATCTTCTCGTCCCGCTCTGCTTCCGCGATAAGCGCTTTGGCAAATACGCTGGTGTAGGAAGGTGCTTTGGGCTGGGGCTTCGCCTGCTTGCCGGTGACTACATCGAACTTGGCTACCCCGTGGTACTTATCCGCGGAATTCTCTGCTGGATCATAGCCCTTGCCCTTCTGGGTGACGACATGGACCAGCACGGGGCCATTGCGTTCAAGATCTCGGACGTTTCGCAGCACCGGGATGAGCTGGGACAGATCATGTCCATCCACCGGACCGACGTAGAAAAAGCCCAGCTCCTCAAAGAGCGTCCCGCCGGTGATCATGCCGCGCGCAAACTCATCGAACCGCGCTGCAGCACTCTTCAAGGGCGCAGGAAAGCGTTGCGAGAGGTTCTTGCCGACAGATCGGACCGAATGGAATGACTTCGACGAGAGTATACGCGACAGGTGACCATTCAACGCGCCGACGGGAGGCGCGATGGACATGTCGTTGTCGTTGAGGATCACGATCAGCTTGGATCCGCTGACGCCCGCGTTGTTCATGGCCTCATAGGCCATGCCTCCGGTCATGGCCCCGTCGCCTATGACCGAAACCACCCGCCAATTCTCGCCCGCCAGGTCCCGCGCCTTGGCGTAACCAAGTCCTGCCGAGATAGAGGTGGATGAATGGGCCGCACCAAAGGGATCGAACTCACTCTCGGCGCGGCTGGTAAAGCCGGATAGCCCTCCCGCCTGCCGAAGGGTACGGATCCGGTCTCTGCGACCGGTCAGAACCTTGTGCGGATAGCATTGATGACTGACGTCCCAGACGAGCTTGTCCCGCGGAGTGTCAAAGACGTAGTGCAGGGCCACCGTCAGTTCTACGACACCCAGGCCGGCACCAAGATGACCGCCGGTGACGGACACCGCATCGATGATCTCTGTGCGCAATTCGGCTGCCAGCGTGGGCAGGTCAGCTTCGTCCAGCTTCCGTACATCACATGGCAGGGAAACAGTATCGAGAAGAGGCGTTTTGCTCATTCTGTCGTTCAGACTCAAACTCTTCCGCATTAGAGGATCAACGTGCCCGATCCCAAGCCTGAGGCTTGAGCGACGGCTTCGCGCTTCGGCAGAAGGCGCACAATCGCACCTCTTGGGCCCTGATGCAAAGCTATCGGCTTGAGGATGCTCGTCGATAACTCAGACTTGACGGGTGAGCACGAAGTCGGCCGTGCGCTGCAGAAGGGCGGCGCGGCCCCCAAACGTCGCCAAGGCCTCTTTTGCAGCTTCTATCAACGCGGCAGCCCGCTCCCGTGCGGCCTCGGTGCCCAAGCGGCCAACGAAGGTCGCCTTGTCAGCCGCCGCGTCCTGGCCCACAGGCTTGCCAACGGCAGTGGGATCACCCTCAGCATCCAAGAGATCGTCCACGATCTGGAATGCCAAGCCGAGAGCAGAACCGAATTCTTCCACCGCCTCGATTTCTTCCTGGCTTGCCTCCCCCAAACGGGCGCCTGCGCGACACGCCTCTACGATCAAGGCGCCGGTCTTGAAGGATTGAAGCTCTTGAATGCCTTCGAGATCGAGCTCCTTCCGCTCGTCGGCGAGATCGATCGCTTGTCCGCCGATCATTCCGCCAATACCCCCAGCGCCGGCAAGGCCCGCGACCAACTGGCAACGCAGCTCTGCATCCGGATGCGTCTGAGGATCCGCCAGAACCGCGAAGGCGTGAGTCAGCAGTGCGTCGCCGACCAGGATCGCCGTTGCTTCGTCGAAGGCGCGATGAACCGTCGGCTTGCCTCTGCGTAAACTTGAATCATCCATCGCCGGCAGATCGTCATGCACGAGCGAATAGCAGTGAAGCATTTCAATGGCTGCTGCGGCCCGGAGCGCCCGGGCTGGGGGAACGCCGAACAGCCTTGCTGTCTGAAGCAGAAGGAAGGGACGCAGGCGCTTGCCTCCCCCCAGCACCGCATAGCGCACCGCCTCCTGCAGCCGGCGTCGTGGCCCTGGCGCAGGAAGTGGCAACAACCTGTCCAGTTCCGCTTCCACCAATGCCGCATCGTGCCTGAGGGCATCGAGCATGGGCTGCCTCAAGATGCTTCGAAGGGCTCGCTTCGCGGCGCGCCATCGGGACCAAGAGTGATGCGCTCGATCTTTGCTTGCGCTTCGCGCAGCTTTGCCTCGCAGTGAGCTTTCAGACAGGCGCCCCGCTCGTAAGCTTCGATCGCTTCATCCAGGCGGCCCTCGCCGCTCTCGAGGCGACCGACTATCTGTTTCAGCTCCTCGAGGGCCTGCTCAAAACTCATCGCTCGGATATCGTCAGGTATGGCGTTCAAGTCGGCCATAGAAACCCCTTTCCCCAGAGCCGGTTCAACCGGCCATCAGCGCTCGCACGTGGGCGGCGACGCTTGTCTTCAAAGCGTCCAAGTCGTATCCGCCCTCCAGCGCGGAAACAAGTCGGCCGCGACAAGCATGGTTGGCGACGGCAAGCAGCTCACTGGTAGCCCAGGCGAAATCATCGTCTTGGAATTGCAGGCCTGCAAGCGGATCATCCTCGTGTGCATCGAAGCCAGCTGAAACCAGCAAGAAATCCGGATCGAAAGCCGACAACCGTGGCATCGCCTGGCTCGAGAAGGCATGTCTGAACTCGGCTGAGCCGGACAGGGGTGGCAGTGGAATGTTGAGGATGCTGTTTGCCGGACTCCGTTCCGTTGCAGCGCCCGTTCCAGGATAAAGCGGCGATTGGTGCAGGGAAATCAGCAGCATGTCCGGGTCGTCCCAGAAAGCGGCTTGGGTTCCGTTGCCATGATGAACATCGAAGTCAACAACGGCGATGCGGTTCAGCCTGTGGACTTCCCGCGCATGATAGGCGCCGACCGCGACGTTGGAAAACAGGCAAAAGCCCATTGCCTTTGATGGCTCTGCGTGGTGTCCCGGCGGTCGGACGGCACAGAAGGCATTGTCCCCTTCCCCAGCCATCACGGCATCAATCGCGGCACAGACAGCCCCGGCAGCGCGCAGCGCGGCAGCATCTGAGCCAGCCGACAAGGATGTGTCTCCATCCAGA
The DNA here is from genome assembly GCA_029265995.1 of Rhodospirillaceae bacterium. Classification (GTDB taxonomy): domain Bacteria; phylum Pseudomonadota; class Alphaproteobacteria; order Kiloniellales; family DSM-21159; genus Aquibaculum. The sequence goes on from JAJUFM010000042.1 coordinate 14,073, forward strand.
GAAACAATTCCTTCATCAGGTACTTGTCCCAGCACCCAGTCGACGTAGCTAGCCGGATGCACCCTTTGGAGCTGTTCGCGGGATGCGAGGGGAGCAGCTCGGCGCTCGAGGGACGAAAACTCCTCTGCCTCCAACGCCTCGAGCACGGCCTTCAGGCGGGCAGGACTTTCCGGATGAAAGGCACCCATGTCGTGGTCGAAACATGCTTCGTGGGAAAACAGCAAAGTGGTCATCAGTTCCTCAGGGAGGGCGGAGTACCTAGCAAAGGCTTAAGCCAGTCTAGCGACTGGCCCGCGGGTTCGTCACCTGCTACCAACGGGGCACCGAAGCTCAGAGGGTGCGGCAGTGGAAACAGAGGCAAGAGAAAATCAGGCCACCAGCACGCGGGGAAGCGGGATTCTGCCGTCGCAAGCGCTGCGGAACCTGATTCACGCTGGAGAGATTCTATCGGACAATCCAGAAGTACTGGAGCAGGTGCAGCCCGCCAGCCTGGACCTGCAGCTCGGTCCGGTGGCTTATCGCGTGCGTGCTTCCTTCCTGCCCGGACCCGATCGCACCGTGGCGCAGCGGATCGATGAGCTGGCAATGCATGAAATCGATCTAAGCCGCGGAGCCGTCCTAGAGACCGGTTGCGTCTATATCGTCCCCCTGCAGGAGCGCCTGGCACTCAACAACCGGATTGCCGGCATGGCCAATCCCAAGTCCTCCACCGGCCGGCTCAACGTCTTTACCCGTCTGATTGTGGATCGCGCAGGGGAGTTCGACTCCGTTCCCGCCGGATATCACGGGCCGCTTTATGCAGAGATTGCGCCCAACGCCTTTTCCATTTTGGTGCACGAGGGGGCCCGCCTGAACCAGCTTCGCCTGCGGCGGGGTACGCCGAATGTCGGCGACAAGGCGCTGGAAAAGCTGCACGAAGAAGTTGGGCTTCTCGGAGATGAAGCCGTTGCCCAGATCCGGCGCGGCCTCGTCTTCACCGTGAATCTGGAAGCTTCTGGTGACGCGCCGATCGGCTATAGAGCCAAGCGGCATACGGGGGTGATCGACCTACAGAAGATTGCGCACTACGACCCGCGAGAGTTCTGGGAGCCTTTGCCGGGCTCTGCGCGTCGAGATCTGATTCTTGACCCGAACGAATTCTACATCCTGGCCTCGCGGGAATCGGTACGGATTCCGCCGGCCTTCGCCGCCGAAATGATTCCTTACGATACGCAGATCGGCGAGTTCCGAGTTCACTACGCCGGTTTCTTCGACCCGGGTTTCGGCTGGAAGGCCGGCGGCGCTGGAACACCCGCGGTGCTGGAGGTTCGCTCCCACGAAGTGCCCTTCATCCTGGAACATGGTCAAGCCGTCGGCAGGCTGGTCTTCGAGCGCCTCGCGGCCGAGCCCGATTCCCTCTACGGCGCCGGCATTGGCTCGTCCTACCACAGCCAGGGCCTCACGCTGTCGAAGCACTTCCGTCCTTGGGATACTGATTAGCAGCCTGTCTGCCGCCTACCGCAGGCGCAGAGCGTACCACGCCAGGGCTAGCCAGCCTCCAAGGAACGCAAGCCCTCCGAGAGGCACAACCGCACCCAATAGGCGGGGTCCGCCCAAAGCCATGGTGTAGAGAAGCCCACAGAAAATCAGGGTACCTATTGTGAAGCCCCAACCGGCAACCTGAAGCGCCGTGCTGCCGCCCTCACGGCTGAGCAGGGCGACCGCCAGAAGCGCCAGAGCATGGAACATCTGATAGCGAAGGCCGGTATCGATCCAATCCAGTTCCTTCGCTCCAAGTCGACCCTGTAGGCCATGAGCCGCAAAAGCTCCAAGCGCGACGGCCAGAAACCCGCTCACCGCGGCGAGGATTATCCAGATCCGCAAGAGGCGACCTCTCGGTTATCTGAAACGAGCCGGCGAAACGACCTCTGGCCGCACGCCCGCATCGAGGAGCGCTTTTGAAAGCGGGGCGCCCGTGACGAGGGAAGCCACCAGAGCAGCAGCTCCCGGCGCTGTTTGAATGCCGTAACCCCCCTGCCCCGCCAACCAGAAGAAGCCTTCCACTTCTGGATCTGGTCCGATCGCCAGCGAGCCATCCGGTGTAAAGCTGCGCAGACCCGCCCAGGAATGCTCGATCCGCCGTACTGGGAGGTCGATTGCTTGTTGAAAGCGATCCACCGCGAGGGCGATATCCAGCTCTTCCGGTCGGGCATCGCACGGCTCGGTGGGGGTGGCGTCTGCGGGAGACAGCAGCAGCTTGGTGCTGGCTTCAGGTCGGCAGTACCAGGTTTCTCCGCAATCAGCCACCAGTGGCCAGCGGGCGGAGCCAGGCTCTCCGGGCGCGCCCTCGATGATCAAGGCAGTGCGACGCTTCGGCACGATCCCGAGAGGCCGCACGCCTGCGCGTTGTGCCACAGTATCGGCCCACGCGCCGGCTGCGTTGATCAGAAGAGGAGCGCTAAAGCTTCCCTCCGGCGTATGAACCGACCATACACCGGCATTCCTTTCGGCCGCTTCTACCGGAGCCCGCAGAAGTAGCTCGCCGCCCCGGCTTCGAAAGAGGCGCAAGTAACCCTGATGCAGAGCGGCAACGTCGATATCCTGAGCGTCCGCTTCGTAACCCGCTGCCGCTATGGCCTCAGGGCGAAGCAAGGGCACGAGTTCTTGGGCGGTCTCGCGACTGATAGCCGTCATGCCGACCGAGGCGGCCAGTTCAGCCTCCAGAGCCGCCTCCTGCCCAGGATGCGCCACCATCAAGACGCCTCGCGGACTGACCAGCGGATGCTCTGTAAAGCCATCCGGCGGGCCGAAGAAGAAATCACGGCCCGCAAGAGAAAGTGCGCGGACGTCCTGTGGGCCGTAGTTGACGATATACATGGCGGCCGACCGACCGGTGGAATGGTAGCCCGCCTGCTCTTCGCGCTCCAACAACAGGATCCTGTGGTCCGCCGCAAGAACGGCGGCGGCAGAGGCGCCGGCGATGCCAGCGCCTACGATGATGATATCGAAGTTCTGAACCATGAGATTTTAGAAGGCCACCTGATCGCCGCCCTTGAGATCGAGCAGATCTCGCGCTTCTGCGGGGGACGCGATCTCAAGAGACAGGGCTTCCAGAATCGTCCGGATCTTGCGCACCTGGTCGGCATTCGATTTCGCAAGCTCGCCCTTGCCAACGTAGATCGAATCTTCCAGCCCGACCCGCACGTTGGCGCCCATGACCGCACCCATGGTGCAGAGGGGCATCTGATGACGTCCGGCTGCGAGAATAGACCACTGATAGTCGTCGCCGAAGAGCTTGTCGGCGATCTTGCGCATGTGCATCAGGTTTTCGGGATCGGGCCCAATGCCGCCGAGAATGCCAAAGATCGTCTGCACGAAGAGCGGCGGCTTTACCAGCTTGCGGTCAAGGAAGTGGGCCAGGTTGTAAAGGTGGCCCACATCGTAGCATTCGAATTCAAATCTGGTACCGTGCCCTTCTCCCAAATGCTTAAGAACCTGCTCTATATCCTTGAACGTGTTGCGGAAAATAAAGTCTCGGCTATTCTCGAGATGCTGACGTTCCCACTCGTGCTGAAAGCTCTTGTACTTGTCGAGCAGGGGAAAGAGCCCGAAGTTCATGGAACCCATGTTGAGGGAGCACATCTCAGGGCTAGCCTTCAAAGGCGCGGCCAGTCGTTCTTCTAGCGTCATGCCGTGACCACCGCCCGTGGTGATATTCACCACAGCATCGGTCGATTGCTTGATGCGCGGCAGGAACTCCATGAAGACTGCTGGGTCCGGCGTCGGCTTTCCATTTTCAGGATCGCGGGCATGAAGATGAAGGATGGATGCCCCCGCTTCGGCCGCGCCGATAGCCTCCTGAGCAATCTGATCGGGTGTGATCGGCAGGTGGGGCGTCATGGTCGGCGTGTGAATAGAGCCGGTGACGGCACAGGTAATGATGACCTTGCGCCCCGAGGCTTTAGGGGTTGGTGCGGCGGTTGTCGCAGTTGACATGGGCGAGAGACCTCTCGAGTTATCTTCAAGCGCGGCCGAGCGCCACGCAGTCCTGAGCGCGAATTCGCAGTAGTACCTCGGCTCCCTCCGGGAAGGGCAGGTCATCGATGGGATTGATGACCTGCAGAGTCGTTCCGAGAGCTTCGACAAAGTATCGCGCAGCCACACCCTGGTAGTCGAGTGCGCGAACCTTGCCCGGTACGACCAAGGCATCTGCTTCCGGCGGGTGTTGACGGGCGAGGAGAATCCGCTCCGCTCGCAAGACCACGTCGATTTCAGTGCCGACCGGCAAGCCCTTTGCGTCACGCAACGGTAGCAGTGTGCCATCCTGCAGTTTCACGCCGTTCGACTCGATCCGGCCCGGCAATAGATTGGCATTCCCCAGGAACTCGGCGACGAAGCGAGATGCGGGCTGGTTGTACACCTTGTCCGGCGCCCCTTCCTGCTCCTTCTTGCCGTTGCTCATCACCACCACCTTGTCAGAAAGAGCCAGGGCTTCTGCCTGATCATGGGTGACGAAGATGGTGGTGATGCCGAGTTCACGTTGGATGCGCTTCAGTTCAACCCGCATCCCTTCGCGTAGATTGGCATCAAGGGCAGAAAGTGGCTCATCGAGCAGCAGAACATCGGGCTCAATCACAACAGCTCTCGCCAAAGCTATACGCTGCTGCTGTCCGCCGGAGAGCTGTGCGGGAAAGCGCTTCTCCACACCCGGCAGCTGAACGATTTCCAGCGCTTCCGCGACGCGCTTGCGAATTTCCGCCTTTGGCACGTCTCGATAGCGAAGCCCGAAGGCCACATTGTCAAAAATCGTCTTGTGGGGAAAGAGCGCGTAGTTCTGGAAAACGAGCCCCAGGTTTCGCTTGTGAATGGGGATATCGTCAATACGGCGACCGTTGATCCAGATCTCTCCCCTGGTGGGGTGCTCAAGTCCGGCGATCATCCGAAGGATGGTCGTCTTTCCGCATCCCGACGGGCCCAACAGGGTGACGAAGGAGCCGGCGTCGATGGTCAGATCCACCCCTTTGACGGCCTGAACCTCTCCGAAGTGCTTGATCACGTTCTTGAGTTCGACAGCGGCTGCCTTGCTCTTGGCCATTAACGCGTCTCTCTCCTGAGCTCGCAACAAACCTGACTAGGTGGCTCACCCGTGGCCGCAAACTGCTCCGACCAATGGTGGCTTGCCGGTCAGGCTGATAACATTAGGTGCGGTGTAGGCAGAGCTGCGGCCCTCCGATGGTCAGGAAGGCCGCAGTTCACCCACGGAAAGGCTGGCTCAGGCGCCGCGCTCGATGCGGCTCCAGGCACGCTTCCATTCCGTCTCGTGCGAATTCCAGTACTCCGGATCCGCAAAGGTCAGGTTGCTCAGCGTGCCCGACGGATCAAAAGCAGGAAGCGCTTCGATCTTCTCGGTCATCTCCACCTTGCTCGGGTCGAGGGAGGGGGGATAGTTCTGACCCTCTGCGACCGCGATCGAAGTCTCCGGTTCGAGCATGAAGTTGATGAGAACTTCCGCCTCTTCTACCGGCGCACCCTTCAGCACCATCATCGACTCCATCCAGGCATAGCTGTTCTTGGGATCGATATAGCCGATGGGATGGCCTTCCTGCTGCAAGGCGGCGACACGGCCGGACCAGGCCTCCGTCACCACAATCTCCTCCTTCGCCAGCAGATCCATCAGTTCGGCGCCGGAGCCCCAGTACTTCAGCAGGCCCTGGCGGTGTTCGCGCAGTTTCTCCCAAACCGCATCGATATCCTCGATGTTGTTGGGATCCTGTCCCGTATGCAGCGCCCCGTACCAAATCCGGGTCACCCACTCCGACCAGCCGCCGATGCGACCCTGATGGTCCGGATGCATGGTCAGCATTGCGCCCATCTCCTGCGCTTCCTCATCCGAGATGAAGTTGCGGTTATAGGCGATGCCGGTGGTGCCGTAGTCGTAGGGCACGGCAGAGAGGTAATCCGGCGTGATCTTGTAGTAGGGATCGAGCAGCGCTTCGATCACGTACTGCATGTTCGGGATGTTCTCGAGGTTGAGTTCAACCCCCATGTCCGCATCGATCCAGCGCTTGTACCAGGACACGCCGGACGAGTGGACGATGTGGTAGTCGCCGATCTGGCCGGCGCGCACGCCCGTCAGAACCTCCTCTTCACCGCCAAAGGTCCTATCGACGACCTTGTTGCCCGTGGCCTCTTCGTAGGGATTGAAGGCGTGCTGGCGTAGGGCTTCGGAAACCACCCCGCCCCAACCATCGAAACGGATCTCCATGCCCTCTGCGAGCGCTTGGCGGCTGAGCCCAGCCAAGGGTCCGCCGGTAATACCTGCGGCCAGACCGGCCACGCCCAAGAGGCGTAGAAAGGTGCGGCGATCGAGATCGCCGTTCATATAGCGTTCGCGCAGTCTCTCCAGACGTTTTGTACTATCCATGTCAACCTCCTCTGGTTTCTGTTCTAAATCGTTTTGATCGCCGCCCTTAGGTCCGACGGCGAGCAAAGGCGCGGGCTATCGCCCCTGCAAGAAGTGGAAGGCCCACGGTTATTACGATCATTACCGTCCCCAAGGCGTTGATCTCGGGGCTGATGGAATGGCGAAGCATCCCGAAAATCTGCGTTGGAACGGTCTCGACACCTGCAGGTCGCCAGAACAGCGTTGCAGTGATGTTGTCGAAGGAAATCGTGAAGGCGAAGAGCAGGCCAGCGAAGACCGCCGGCATCAGCAAGGGAAAGGTAACCTGAAAGAAGGCTTGGATCGGATTGGCTCCGAGAGAACGCGCAGCATCCTCATAAACCTTTCTGATGCCGACGAGGCGGGCCTGCACCACCAGGACGACGAACGGCAAAGCAATCAGCACGTGTCCCGCCAGCAGAAGCACGATGCTGCGAGGCTGGTCGAGCCAGCGCATAAACAGCAACAGGCCCACGGCCAGCACCGTTTCCGGGATCAGAACCGGCGAAATCAACAGGGTGTTGAAGAAGTTGGTCGCCGGGACGCTGTAGCGCATCAGGGCCAGGGACGCGAGGATACCCAGGGTAGTCGCGATGATGGCTGCCAGCAGACCGAGAAGCAGTGAGGTTCGGAAGGCGCGTACAATGGCGTCATTTTCAGCCAGTGCGTAGAACCAACGAAGCGAAAAGCCTTCGATGGGGAAGCCGCCGAACTGAGCATCATTGAAGGAGAGGATCACGACGATGGCGATCGGCGTGAACATGAAGAGATAGACCAGCAGCGTGAACAGGCGGATGAGTGACCAGGTGCGCATCTTGGCCTCTCAGTTCAGGCTTTTGTAAAGGCGGCTCAGGCCCATGAAGCGGCCGTAGATGGCGACCAGGGAGCCCAGGAGCGCGAGCAGCACCACGCTGAGCGTCGCGCCCATTGGCCAGTTCAGCTCGAGCATGATGGTGTCGTAAATCAGATTGCCGAAGAGGAAGTCATCGGGGCCGCCCAGTATCAACGGCGTCACGTAGCTGCCGCCGGCGAGCACGAAGCACAGCAAGCTCCCGGCCGCGAGACCTGGCAAGGAGAGCGGCAAGGTGACCTGGCAGAAGGCCTGCCATCCGGTGCAGCCGAGCGTCCGAGCCGCGGACACCAAGTTCCGGTCGATGGATTCCAGGCTGACATAGATGTTCAGAACCATGAAGGGCAGCAGGAAATGCACGAGGCCCATGACCACGGTCGCCTCGTTGTACAGGAGACGCACTGGCGCATCGATCACGCCCAGCCAAAGGAGCGCTGCATTCACGATGCCCTGGGAGCCAAGGACATGCACCCAAGAAAGCTGCCGAATGATGAAGCTGACCCAAAAGGGAAGGATCAACAGCAACATCAGCAACCACTTATGGCGGTAGGTAGTGTTGGCGATGAAGTAGGCCGGAACATATCCCAGCAGCGCGCAGACCAGCATCGTGATGGCTGAGATCCGCAGCGTCTGCCAAATGGCGTAGTGATAGAAGCCGTCCTGGAAAAACCAGAGCCAGTTCTCGAACTGAAAGGCCGGACGATCGACGGCGACGTCTACGTACTCGTAGAAGCTGAAAACGAAGATGATGGCCATGGGGATGACCATCAGTAACAAAAGGGCGAGCAGCGCCGGTGCCAACAACACCCACGGGCGCGCATCAAATCCTTCGTCTCGCACAATGGCCTCTGCCAACGGCCCACCCCCCTCTGTGCAGCGGCTTTTTCATGCTGCTGACCCATTAGACGAGCAGCCTGGACATTCTGCAAATAGATAGGAAGAATAATATCCATAGTTGTACGCTATGGATGGTGGCAGACGGATGGTGCCGAAGGCCCTCGACCCGATACCAGAACGGCTCAGTCGAGAGCTGGATTGGAACCTGTTGCACGTCTTTATGGTGATCGTGCAGGAGGGTGGCATCACGCGCGCCGCGGATCGCTTACTCCTGCGGCAGCCCAGCGTGAGCAATGCGCTGAAGCGGTTGGAACAACAGCTCGATCGGCGCTTGATCGAGCGCGCGCGCGGGCGGTTTCAACTGACCGAGGCCGGCCGCCTGCTCTATCGCGAATGCGTGGAGATCTACGGCAGCGTCTCGCGCCTGGCCGTGATGCTCCGGGATTCACGCGAGGCTGTTGCTGGAGAGATCTCCATTGCTGCCGCCAGTCATGTGGTCTGCCCCTTCTATGACCAGGTTCTCAGCGAATTCCAGGCGACCCATCCGCACATCAGCTACTCAATTGAAATTTCAACATCTTCGGTGGTTCAGCAGAAAGTTCTTCAGAAAGAGGCCACCATGGGCTTTTGCCTGGTGAGCGAACCGCATCCCCGGTTACATTATGAGCATCTGTTTCGGGAACATTTCGGCTTCTTCTGTGGCCCTCGCCATCGCCTTTTCGGCCGGCGCGGGCTATCGCTCTCGGTGTTGCGACACGAGGCCTTTGTCTCCTTCAAGACCGATCAGCTGTCGGATGCCTTGCGCCCGGTTGCGCTGCTCCGCGAGCAGGTCGGTATGGGGGGACGCATTGTTGGAACCTCCTCGCATCTCGAGGAGGTGCGGCGGATGATCATCGCGGGCCTGGGCATAGGTCCACTGCCGATTCATGTGGTCGAAAGAGATGTGCGGGAGGGGTTGCTGTGGCGACTGCCTCCCTATGACGAGCCACCGATCATCGACATCTACCTGGTCACCAATCCGAGAATGAACCACAGTCGGGCCGAATCGCTATTCGTAGAGGCCCTGCGACGGCGAATGGCTGAGTTACCGCTGTCTTCCCGCACCTATGCTAGCTGATCTCGCGCGGCCCTTGATTCCATGAGGAACTGGCGCGTCTCCTCTATGGCTTGCGCCAAGCCAACCCTTTGCGGTGCGATGCCCTCCGGAAAAGCGGTGTAGAGGCGCGAGGGCATCATGGGATCAAGCAGTACGAAGACCCCATGATCATCTGCGCGACGCACC
>JAJUFM010000145.1 GCA_029265995.1 Rhodospirillaceae bacterium
CCGCATCTTCCAATCCTACGACGATATCCTCGACCACTGCTGTGATGCCTGGAATAAGCTTATCGATCAGCCCTGGTGCATCATGTCACTCGGACTGCGCCAATGGGCACATCAGTAGCAATCAGTGGCCGTTGGTATCAGCGCCTGCGCCGTCGCCTCCGCTTCAAGTTCTCCGACTCCCCTTCCCGGCTTTCCCCCCAAGGCTTTTTGCGCAAGACTGCTCGATAAGAATCAAGACGCAGGGCAGGAGCTGCGACATGGGATTGTTCGATGAGATTCACGCGCGGTCGCTACGGGATCCGGAAGGCTTTTGGGGGGAAGCGGCAGAGGCAATCGACTGGGAGCGGCGCTGGGATCGGGTGCTGGATGACAGCGACGCGCCGCACTACCGCTGGTTTCGCGGCGGGAAGCTGAATACCTGCCACAATGCCCTCGACCGGCATGTCTCGGCTGGGCGGGGAGACCAGCTTGCGCTGATCTATGATTCACCAGTCACCGGCAGCGTCCAACGCTTTACCTATCGCCAGCTTCGAGATCAGGTGGCGGCTTTGGCCGGCGCGCTGAAGAAGCGAGGCATCGGGGTCGGCGACCGCGTCGTGATCTACATGCCGATGATTCCCGAGACGGTCATGGCGATGCTCGCCTGTGCCCGCCTGGGGGCTGTGCATTCCGTGGTCTTCGGTGGCTTTGCCGCACAGGAGCTGGCCACGCGGATTGATGACTGCAAGCCGAAGATGGTACTCGCGGCTTCCTGCGGGATCGAGGTGGACCGGGTCATTGCCTACAAGCCTCTGCTCGACCGCGCGATCGAGCTCGCGCAGCACAAGCCGCAGAGTTGCCTCATCTTCCAACGCCCGCAGCAAGAGTGCAGCCTACTACCCGGCCGAGACGAGGACTGGAACGAAGCCGTGGCCGGCGCTTTGCCGGCAGATTGCGTCGCGATCGCAGCTACCGACCCGCTTTATATTCTCTACACCTCCGGCACCACAGGCCAGCCGAAGGGTGTCGTGCGAGATGCCGGCGGCCACGCCGTTGCCCTGCGCTGGTCCATGAAGAACATTTACAACATCGACCCAGGCGAGGTCTTTTGGTCGGCGTCGGATGTGGGCTGGGTCGTGGGCCACAGCTACATAGTTTACGCTCCGCTGCTTCATGGCGCGACAACCGTGGTCTATGAAGGAAAGCCGGTAGGGACGCCTGACGCCGGGGTTTTCTGGCGCGTGGTTGCCGACCATGGTGTGGTGACGCTATTCACCGCCCCAACTGCCTTTCGTGCGATCCGCCAACAGGATCCGGGTGGCGCCCTCGTCGAGAACTATGACCTCTCGAAGTTTCGCGCGCTCTTTCTTGCGGGCGAACGCTGTGACCCCGATACGCTCGTGTGGGCGCAGGAAAAACTGAAGGTGCCGGTAATAGATCACTGGTGGCAGACCGAAACCGGCTGGTCAATCGCTGCCAATTGCTTTGGGATCGAGCCCCTGCCCGTCAAGCCAGGCTCTCCTACCCGCGCCGTGCCAGGTTGGGATTTGCGGGTGCTGGACACCGAGGGCAAGGAGGTCGCGCCGAACACCATAGGTGCCATCGTTGGCAAGTTACCGATGCCGCCGGGGACCTTTCCGACCCTTTGGAACGCGCGCGAGCGCTTCGAGAAAACCTACCTCAGCGCCTTCCCGGGCTATTACCAGACAGGCGACGCCGGCTTCATCGACGAGGACGGCTACGTCTTCGTCATGGCGCGCACTGACGATATCATCAACGTCGCCGGACATCGCCTTTCCACGGGCGCGATCGAGGAAGCACTTTCCAGCCACCCGGATGTAGCTGAATGCGCCGTCATCGGTGTGCACGACGCTTTGAAAGGTCAGCTCCCGCTTGGCTTTCTCGTTTTGAATGCGGGATGCGACCGACCGGAAGAGGAGATCATCGCCGAGGCGGTGAAATTGGTGCGTGAGCAAATCGGCCCGGTTGCCGCCTTCAAATCAGCCACTGTGGTCAAACGGCTGCCCAAGACCCGATCGGGGAAGATTCTTCGCGCGACCATGCGCAAGATCGCCGACGCCGAGACCTATACTGCGCCAGCTACTATCGACGACCCCGCAATTCTGGGGGAGATCGAGGAGGCCTTGGAAGGGCTCGGTTATGCCCGCGAAAAGCAGGCAACAATAAAGGAAGGCGGCCGCAGCGTCTGACGCGGGTGGCGTCTGATCCGACGCATAGGGCTCCGGATCAGACGCTCTAGCCCCTCACGCTACGAGCCGATGTCACGCCGCGAGGCGCAAGCCTACAAACATCGCCTCACCGCCGCGCCGCAAGAGCAAGACAACTGCGGAGCGCCCGTCCTCTTCGGCTGCCGCCAGGAGCTCCTCGACTTCAGCGGGGGCGGCCACCGCTTGGCCGTCGATTTCCTCGATGACATCGCCTACTCGAAGACCTTGAGCGGCCGCCTTGCCGTTAGGATCCAGCGCGGCAATGACCACCCCGGATTGATCCTCGTCCAGGCCAAACTGCTCGCGTTCTTGATCTCCAAGCTGGGACAGTCGCGCGCCCAGGCGCTCTGAAGGCTGCTCTGCCTCTTCGGGCTCCTGCTGCTCGGTCTGGCGCCTTTCGAAACTGGCGAGCGCTTCAGCAGTCTGACGATCGATGGTGACCTCCAGCGACTGGAGTTCCTGATTGCGCCAGACTTCCATATCAACTTCGCTTCCCGGCTTCACGCCGGCCACAAGCCGCGGAAGATCGCGCATCTGGCGGACCTCCTGACCATCAAAACTGAGGATAACGTCGCCGGCCCGAACTCCAGCGTTTTCAGCTGGGCTGCCCGGCTGTACGCTGGCCACCAACGCACCTTGAGCTTCCTCCAGCCCGAGGCCTTCAGCCAGCTCGGGCGTCACCTCCTGGATCTGAACTCCCAGCCATCCACGCTCAACTTCACCGCCATCGCGAAGCTGCTCGACGATGTCGCGGGCAAGATTGGAGGGAATGGCAAAGCCGATACCGACCGAACCCCCGGATGGTGAGAAGATCGCCGTATTGATGCCGATCACCTCGCCGTCGATGTTGAACATGGGACCGCCGGAGTTGCCGCGGTTGATGGCCGCGTCGGTCTGAATGAAGTCATCGTAGGGGCCGGCGTGAATATCTCGTCCGCGTGCAGAAACGATCCCCGCAGTGACTGAACCGCCGAGGCCGAAGGGATTCCCAACGGCCACAACCCAGTCCCCTACGCGCACACCGTCTGAGTCACCCCATTCCACCGCCGGCAGCTCTTCATCTGCCTCGATCTTGAGCAGAGCCACATCCGTTTGCGGATCGGTACCGACCAGTTCTGCTGCAAGATCGCGTCCGTCGGATAGGCGTACGCGGATATCGTCCGCCTGATCGATTACATGGTTGTTGGTGACCACATACCCCTCGGCGTCAATGATGAAGCCGGAACCGACACCCTGTCGGGGACGGTTGGGGGGTGTCATTTGCTGGCGCTCAGGGCCCGGGATTATCTGGCCGAAGTGATCTTCGAACTGCCGAAAGAATTCTTCCAGCGGCGATCCTTCAGGAAAAGGACTTCGAAACCCACGCTGTTGTTCAGGGTCGGGGCTCTGGCTCGCCGTGATGTTCACGACCGCCGGACTTACGCGCTCCGCCAGATCCGCGAAACTTTCCGGCAGCGCCTCGGCTGTTGCTGCACCGGACCATAGCAAGGCTCCTCCGGCAATAACCGCTGCAGCAGCGGCTCGCCGCGAGGGGGCTGAAATGAGGGACATAGGCTCGGCCTCCGATTCCATCTGATAGTGCGTATAGTAGCAACAGGTAGGAAGCTGCAGCTCTCTTACCTCTTACTTTTGGATTAAGTTTCGGTCATCTAGCTTGGTCGCGCCCCTTTAGTTCCGTCCGCTCCCGGATCGGGCGCGTGCGTCGACCATGAATGCGAAAGGCCTCGCCGGCAACAGCGAGGCCTCTCTTGAAATGTCCTGAGGCGGAAGTGAAAGGCGCCTACTTCCAGCCAACGCGGTCGAAGATCTTCTGAGCCAAGGGCTGGTTCTCGCCATAGACCGAGACGTTAACCTCATGCGGCTTCGGAATGCCGAACTCCTGTAGTACCGGGTTGTTCAGCACGCCTTCCACCACCGGGTATTCATTGTTCCCCTCGGTAAAGTAGTTCTGGGCGTCGTCGTTGGTCAGGTACTCGATGAAAGCCAGCGCCGCATCGGGGTGAGGCGCATTGGCCACGACACCGACACCGGAGACGTTAACGTGGACACCACGGTCTTCCTGGTTCGCCCAGACCAGCTCAACCTTTTCGACAACCTCCTGGTCGGCCGGATCATCCGAACGTACCAGGCGCAGGTAGTAGTAGTGGTTGGCTACGGCCACGCCGCATTCCCCCGAGGCGACCGCCTTGATCTGGTCGGTGTCGCCACCCTGAGGATCCCGGGCGAAGTTGTTCACCACGCTTTCGGCCCACTCCGTCGCCCCTTCTTCTCCATGGACGTCGATCATCGAAGCCATGAGAGAGAGGTTGTAGACGTTGGAGCCGGAGCGGATGCAGACGAGGCCTTCGAAGCGAGGATCTGCCAGGTCTTCGTAGGTGGCGGGCGGCTCGTCCACAATTTCAGGATTGTAGTAGAGCGTGCGAGCCCGGGTGGAGACGCCATACCAGAGCCCATCAGGGTGGCGCAGGTAGCTCGGGATCCGCTCTTCCAGAACATCGGAGGAGACCGGCTGGAAGATGCCCTCCTGCTCAGCGCGCCAGAGACGGCCAGCGTCCACGGTGATCAGAATGTCGGCAGGGCTGTTTGCGCCCTCATTCAGAATGCGCGCGACCAGCTCTTCGCCGTTGCCTTCGATGAGATTGATCTTGATCCCCGTTTCCTCGGTGAAGCCTTTGAAAAGCCGCGAGTCGGTGTCGTAGTGCCGAGCGGAGTAGATATTCAGTTCGTCTTCTGCGGCGGCCGAATTATCGACGGCAACTGAGGCCAGGCCAAGCACGAGCCCAGTCAGGGCTACCGTGCCGGCGAGCCGACGGCGGAAGGAGGTCATGTGGTCGCGCTCCCAATCGATGGTTGATGCGTGAAATGGCGCAACTGCGATGCAGTCGCATTGCTAATGAAAATCATTGCTAATGCAAAGGTTGAAGAGGGTCAATGAAAAGGTGCAGCAGTGTGGGAGGCAACGGGTCCAGGGTCACTTCCAACATCTGGATCCCACACTATGGCCGCTTTGAGAAGGCGTTGCTTCCTTGCCCTTCGGCCGCGTCCAGAGACAGGCTAGCTACGGAGCACCAGTTCGAGAACTACTTCCTCGGGCCGGTTCTCGACGTCGAGGGCGCCCCCACTCCTCTGCACGAGCCGGCGCAGGAAGTAGGCATGGACTTCGCGAGGATCGAGGCCTTCAGAAGAACAGGCTTCTAGCGCTCGCGCCATTTCTGGCGAGAGCTGCGCATCAGGGCCGCTTGCCACCGCCGTGTAACACAAGGCGGCGGGAGTGCGCGTGCTCCCAAGTGTTACAATACCTCCACGCGGCAAAGTCTCCGCTGCGATCGCAAGCAGATTGAGAAGAAGACGACCAACTTCCGGCGGCAGGCTTGGCGACTCCAGGCCCCACTCCAGCGCGATACGTCGCAGCCTGAGCCAGTCGGTTCCCAACTCGCGCACCTGAGATGCACGGCCCGTGATCTCACCCCGCTCGCCAAGAGCGCTGCGAAAGAACCGCAGAGTAGCGACCGCTTGAGATGTACTGCTGCTGACCAGATCAAGCGCTTGAGCGCTTTCCCGAAATCCCGGCTCGTTGAGCAATTCGATGCCATTGTCGATGGCCGCCAATGGACTGGCCAAATCATGGCAAAGACGCGCAGCGAGAAGTTCTGCAAGTTTGAGTTCAGCCGTCCACGGCACCGTCAACTCCGTGTTCATGATTGCGAATTTGGGCAGGATAGCGGGGTCGGTAGCCCCCCACCGTCAGGAGCAAAATCGCCACGGGCGCGCCCAACTCCCAATTACACAAGCGGCCGACATTCTCGGCCATTCTTGTCGTTCTGCTGCTGCCGAACGTCGCTCCTGGTCCTAGCTATGCCTCCTTAAGCTTTGTAGACTGTGGAGCAGCCATGACAAGTTTGAAAAGATGAGCGTTCGTGGGTCCGGCGGCGGCCCGAACGAGCTTGCTTGCTAAGTAGCGGAAACAGGACTGCCATCAGGTCGCATCAGGCAGTCGAGCCCAAAAAGGGCCGGCCGATTTGCTCCTAGCTGTCCATCAGGGTAAAG
>JAJUFM010000196.1 GCA_029265995.1 Rhodospirillaceae bacterium
GGGCGGGCCGGCGGGCAAATACCTCCATCAGCCTGCGGGACTATCGACAGCAGCCCCTCTTCGGCGTCGCCGTCTGGGACGGGGAGCTGCCGCCACTGCGGCAGGCGCTGCTGCGTCCCTGCTTCACCCTCTACCTGGGGCGCAAGTCCTGCCCCCTGTCTGCCCCCCTCGCGCCGCGCATCGTCGAAGCCGAAGGCCCTGCCGAGGCGCTGGCGGCCATCGCCTTGCCGCCCTGGAGCCCGGGGCGCGTGGCACGCCTGATGGCGGTCGACGCGAGAGAAGGGATGGAGGGACAGCTCCACCTGCGCCAGGACCAGCCTCTGGATCGCACCGCCTGGCACTTCGCCGCGCGCTCCGAGGCGCTGGTGACGGTGGAGATCGCACCGCGGGAGGACAAGGCATGAGCCTCTATCTCTCCCGCCTGCGGTTGCGGCGCGACCCCGATGTGGAAGCCCTGAAGCAGCTCATCGATCCCGCCCTGCGGGCGCGCGCGCTCGATGCCCATCACCGTCTGATCTGGACGCTCTTTGCCGATTCACCAGAGCGGAGCCGAGATTTCCTCTGGCGTGCCGAAGCCCGCGGGCGTTTCCTCGTGCTGTCGCGAAGACCACCCCGGCCTGCGCCCCTCTTCGAGCTGCCGGAGGTCAAGAGCTTCGCTCCCGACCTCCGATCCGGCGACCGGCTCCATTATGTCCTGCGCGCCAATGCCACCCTTTCCCGCCCCCGGCCGGGTGGCGGCCGCGGGCTGCGAAGCGACGTGGTCATGCACCTTCTGCATGCCGTGCCGGGCCGCGCCGATCTGAAGGAGGGGCAGGCGAGCCAGCGCGCGGCGCTGCGCGGAAAGCTGGCGGCGGAGGCAGCTCAGGCCTGGATGCAGCGCCAGGGCCAGTCCGGCGGCTTCCAGCCCGACTCGGTGCTTGTGGAGGATTATTCCGTCGTGGCCCTGCCGGGCCATGGCGGACCGCGCAGGGGACAGCCGCAGTTCGGCATCCTGGACCTCCGCGGCAGCCTGACCGTCACCGAGCCCGCGACCTTCCTGGCCGCGCTCGCCCGGGGCTTCGGCAGGGCCAAGGCCTTCGGCTGCGGGCTGATGCTCATCCGGCGCGCAGCATGAGCCTGCCGGGACTGGCTCCTCCCAAGCCGATCCCCCTCCGGGATCGGGCGCAACTGGTCTTCGTCGAGCGGGCCCAACTCGACGTCCGCGACGGTGCCTTCGTCGCCGTCAATGCCGACGGAACCCGTACCCAGATCCCGATCGGCGGGCTGGCCGGCCTGATGCTGGAACCCGGCGCCCGGATCAGCCACGCGGCGGTCGCCCTGGCGGCCCGCACCGGCACCCTCATCACCTGGGTGGGGGAGGCCGGAGTGCGCCTCTACTCCGCCGGGCAGCCGGGGGGTGCCAGGTCGGACAAGCTGCTGTGGCAGGCGGCCTTGGCGCTGGACCCCGAGGCGCGCCTGCGCATCGTGCGCAAGATGTTCCAGCTGCGCTTCAAGGAAGAGGCGCCGCAGCGGCGCTCCATCGACCAGCTCCGCGGCATTGAAGGGGCAAGGGTCCGGAAAACCTACGAGATCCTGGCCCAGCAGTACGGGGTCAAGTGGAAGCGTCGCAAGTACGACCCTGCCGACTGGGAGGCCGGCGACGTGGCGAACCGCTGCCTGTCGTCGGCCACCGCGTGCCTGCATGGGCTAACCGAGGCGGCCGTGCTGGCGGCGGGCTATGCACCCGCCATCGGCTTCCTGCACTCCGGGCGACCCCTGTCGTTCGTCTATGACATTGCCGACCTCTGGAAACTGGAGACGGTGGTGCCCCAGGCCTTCCGCGTGGCCGGGCTCGCCCAGAAGAGGCGTCTGGAGATGACGCCCGAGCGCGCGACGCGCCTAGCCTGCCGCGATGCCTTCCGCGCCAGCGGCCTGCTCTCGAAGATCATTCCGAAGATCGAGGAAGTGCTTTCCGCCGGCGGGCTGCCCAGGCCCGAGCCGCCGGAGGACGCGCAGGGTCCGGTCTTCGAAGAGCCGGAAAGCGGCGATGCTGGTCATCGTGGTTGAAAATGCGCCTCCCCGCCTGCGCGGCCGGCTGGCGGCCTGGCTCGTCGAGGTGCGCGCCGGGGTCTACGTCGGCAACTACTCGGCACGGACGCGCGAACGCATCTGGGGCGAGGTGAAGCAGGCCCTGGGGGCGGGAGATGCGGTGATGGTGTGGCGGGCACCCACCGACCAGGGCTACGACTTCGCCACCCTGGGGGAGAACCGCCGCATGCCGTTGGACTTCGACGGCTTGAAACTCGTGTGCTTCCACCCGGCGAAAGAGGAAGCCTGAACGCCGGTCCCTCCGGCTTCTTCGTCACAAGAGCGAGTGCGCCAGGGCACGCAAGTCCGCCCGCGCCCCGGTACCCTCCTGCCGCCGCCCGCCCAGGGGCCCCCTCGCCCGCGCTGCAATTGGGCGTCTGCTGTCTTCTCCCGCGCGCTTGCCTGACCCCCTCATTTTCGTGGTAGCCTGACGCGGCTGGAAAAAGCCTCGAGGTCTCAAGGGCTTCCAACAAGACTGTTCCCCGCGTGCGCGGGGATGAACC
>JAJUFM010000096.1 GCA_029265995.1 Rhodospirillaceae bacterium
AACCGAGTGCTGCTGTCGAGCAGGTCCATCATCCGCTCGAAGCCAACGGTCGCGCGCAGTAGAGGGGAGAGATCGAAACTACGCATGGTCCATATCCTTTCCTAAGCGATACAGAGTTGCGGGCACATCTCACGAGAGCCTGTGCCCAATAGCCACGTCTCGGACCCAAATGAGGCATCCGCGACAACTCGGATATGAGGACGTTCTGGCGTAATTTCAAGGGCCTGGCGGGCGGAGCTAGAGGTCTCTCTAGCTCGCAGCAACGCGGAAGGTCCAGCGGAGAAGCAACCCGGGATTCGCCGCTTTCAACTCCAGCTGTGCATGGTGAAGCCGTGAGACAGCGGCCACCAAGCTAAGCCCGAGCCCACTACCGGGACGCGAGCGCGCCGCGTCAAGACGAACGAAACGCTCCAACACCCGCTCCCTGGCTTCTTCGGGGATGCCAGGGCCATAGTCGCGGACGCTCAGTATCGCCTGGCCGTCGCCGGCATGAAGATTCACTTCGATGCGTTCGCCCTGATCCGCATACTTCACCGCGTTATCCAGAAGATTGGCGAGAGCCTGCGCCAGCAGTTGCCGGTGCCCGAGTATTGTGGCCGGCTGCAGCGAAGAGGCATCAAGCTGCATCCCTGCATCCTCCAGAACGGGACGATACAGTTCGGCCACGTCCGCGACGATCTCATCCAGGGAAAGCGGCTCAAGCCGCGTGCGCGAAGCACCGGACTCCGCCTCGGCAATCGCCAGCAAATCGTTGAAGGTTGCTTGGATGATATCGATTTCAGCAAGCGCTTGCTCGAGAGCCTGACGATAGGCCTCGGGATTTTCCGGCCCAAGTAACGTCAGTTCTATCTTGCCCTTCAGTCGCGTGAGGGGGCTGCGCAAGTCATGGGCCAAGCTGTCAGTGACGAGGCGCATGCCGTTCATCAGCGCCTCGATCCGCTCCAGCATACGATTGAGGCTTTCCGCCAGCCGATCGAATTCGTCGTTGCTACGGCCCTGGGGGACCCTCTGTGTAAGATCTCCCTCCATGATGCGGCGGCTGGTTTCACTCACATCGTCGACGCGGCGCAACAGACGCCGGCTGAGCAACACCCCTCCCGTTACGCCGACTACAAGCGTCAGCGTAAGACTGAATGCCAGGTTCTGGAGTAGCCGGTTCTGAAACTCCCGGCGCGCCTGCATGTCGCGACCGACCAGGAGGCGGGATCCATCCGACAACTGGAAGGCACGCGCGCCTACCAGCACCGGCCCGTCATCCTGAGCCTGGCGGTACAGATGCAGCTGCCACCAGGAGCCGTCGGGCACGACACCTTCCGGCCAGCTGCGCAGGTTACCCGTTACTGGGCGAAGGTGGCGGTCAGCCAGAAGGTAGACGTTTTCGGGATCGGCGCCCGGTGCACTGCGCTGCTGGACCGCCACCTGAAGACCGCCAATCCCCTCTTCTCTGTAACGATCTGCGAGAGACCGGAGTTCGGCGGCAACCGTATCGGCGACCTGCCGCTCGATCAAAGCCGCGGTCGACCAATAGAAGCCGCCAAAGAGCAGCAAAACCGTGAGACTGAAAAGCAACGCGTAAACGAGCGCGAAGCGAAAGGTGGCGCTGCGTGATAGCCTAGGCGTCTGCACGAAGCGCATAGCCGGCACCGCGAACCGTATGTAGTAAGGCCCGGTCGAAGCCCTTGTCTATCTTCTGCCGCAGGCGGCTGATGTGCACGTCGATCACATTGGTCTGAGGGTCGAAGTGGTAGTCCCATACCGCCTCGAGCAGCATAGTGCGGGTGACCGTTTGTCCGGCGTGACGCATGAGATACTCGAGAAGGCGAAATTCCCGTGGCTGCAGTTCAATGGGCTGGCCAGCTCGCGTAACGCGGCGGGAGAGAAGATCCATCTCCAGATCGCCAACGATGAGGCGCGTCTCGACTGCTGGGGCGTTGCTCCGGCGCACCAGCACCTCGAGCCGCGCCAAAAGTTCGGAAAAGGCAAAGGGTTTCGTGAGATAATCGTCTCCCCCGGCGCGCAATCCGGCCACGCGATCGTCCACCTGAGCCAGCGCGCTCAGAATTAGGACGGGTGTCGTGATATTGGACGCACGCAGAGCTTGCAGCAGCCCCAGACCATCGAGTTTTGGCAGCATGCGATCCAGAATGATTACGTCGTAGTTGTTCTCGGTGGCCAGGAACAGTCCTTCATGGCCATCGGCCGCCCGATCGACAACGTGCCCGCCTTCAGCCAGTCCCTTTGTCATGAAACTGGCTGTCCTCTCATCATCCTCCACGACCAGTACGCGCATAGGCGACCCTCTTCGACGACGCTATACTCCCGCCACAGCCGCTTACAGAATAGCCCGCTCGTACTTCCAGAAAAAAGGCCAGCCCGCGATAGGGCTGGCCTTTCTAGGCAGAGAGCTAGCGATGAGGCTGTCTATCCTGTTCGCTGACTTAAGCTATAGCATCCTGCTACTTTCGATGCGCTGTCCACCTTATTACAAAGTGTTAATCCTCGTAGCGGTCATAGAGGTAGCCGCCAGCGGTACCGGCGGCGCCACCAATCAAGGCGCCGGTCGTAGCGCTGCCACCTGTCAAAGCGCCAATGCCTGCACCGGCGGCTGCACCACCTGCGCCGCCACTTAGCATCCGCTGCTGCTGGCCACTCATGTTCGAGCAGGCGCCGAGGGCGAGCGTGGCCACGGCGACAAGGGCGAGAGCGGTCTTGTGCATCACAAATTATCCTTTCAACGTTCTTGCCGTCCGGCAGCCGCGATCAGGCCACCGCTTTTCGAATAATCACGTTGTAAGCGCTTTGATCCCTGCAACCTCTGCAACCGCGCAATTTTTATGCGCGAGCGGGATCTGCATGAGATAGCAAAGACTTAACAGACGACCCTACCCACGACCGACACAGCCTTGCCACAGACAGGCTGGCTGTTGAACGCGGGAGACCAAAGAAAAACGCCGGCTCGCGACGAGCCGGCGTCCATGAACCTGGAGGCGCACGCCGTGACGACGCACGCCTCCGCTCCTTGCCTGTTAGCGTGACTGATCCGCGATGTAACCGCCGGCCGTGCCCGCCGCACCACCGATCAGCGCCCCTGCTACCGTGCTGCCCCCGGTTAAGGCCCCGATAGCAGCTCCGCCGGCTGCCCCCATCGCGCCGCCACTCAGCATGCTCTGCTCGGTGCTATTCATGCCGCTACATCCAGCAAGCGCCAATCCGGCAACGGCAATGGCAACTAGCGCCAAACGCTTCATCCCATTTCTCCTTAGAGTAAACATCTAACCCCCGTGGCAGTCCCTGAAGCGAGTGGCTCAAGGCCTGCCGCTGTCTCTGAATGCTATTTCTTGTCCGAATGGGGCGAACGCAAGGCAGGCTTGCTGTTCGCAAGCATGGCCTCCGTTATGGTAGATGCACATAGTGGCGTAATTTCAATGTCTTAACGAGATCACGCACCAGATCAGCCATGCAATTGACATCAGCTGTCCGTCCTCCTTCTGACCTTGCCGGCTCAGAAAGCAGAGTTACACTAGCCAGCAACCTAGGGAGCCGTGCAGATGCTCGATCAAATCTCGTCCTTTCCTTCCGCGTCCCTCACAGAAGGTGAGAATAGCTTTCCTCCAGGGGTTGCCTGGATCGATGGTCGCTTCGTCTCCATGGCAGAAGCGCGCATTCCTGTCCTCGACTGGGGCTTTCTCAGGTCGGACGCCACCTATGACGTGGTGCACGTTTGGAAAGGACGGTTCTTCCGGCTGGATGCCCATATCGAGCGGTTTCAGAACTCGGTGCGCAAGCTGCGCATGCGCCTCCCCTTTGGGACAGAAGAGCTGGAACACATACTGCATGCCTGCGTGGCGCGTGCCGGGTTGCAAGATGCCTACGTGGAGATGATATGCACCCGCGGACACTCTCCTAGCTTCAGCCGCGACCCGCGTGAAGCCATCAATCGCTTTATCGCTTTCGCCATTCCCTTCGGCTGGATCGCTGATGAGGAACAAAGAAAACGCGGCCTTTCTTTATGGATCGCCTCCATCCCGCGGATCCCACCAGCTTCCGTTGATCCGACCATCAAGAACTATCACTGGCTCGATCTCGTGCAGGGCATCTTTGAAGCCTATGACAATGAGGCGGAGAACGTCGTACTCAGCGATGGCTCTGGTAACGTCACGGAAGGTCCGGGCTACAATATCTTTGCCGTTGAGGGGGGCCGCATCCATACGCCTGAAAAAGGGGTGCTGGAGGGTATAACCCGCCGTACGGCCTTGGAACTCGCCCAAGAAATTGGTCTCGAAACCCTGGTGGCGCCTTTATCGGCGGAGAAGCTGCGGCGAGCAGAAGAGGTTTTCATTACCTCGACCGCCGGCGGCATCATGCCGGTCACGAAGATTAACGGAGAGGCGGTTAGAGAGGGAACCCTGGGCGAGGTGACCAGAGCGCTTCAGGAGCTCTACTGGGCCAAGCATGCTGATCCTCAATGGACCACACCGGTTGACTACGAAGCGACAGGGAGATGACCATGAAGAGCGTCACCTACTACCTCTCTCTCATCTCTCCCTGGACCTATCTCGGCTCTGGCATCCTCAGCAGATTGGCTAGGGAACAGGGTGTAGAGATAAAGGTGCGCCCGGTCGATCTTGGAAAGATTTTCCCTCAAACCGGCGGCCTGCCCCTGCCAAAGCGCGCGCCGGCCCGCCAGGCCTACCGCCTGCAGGAGTTGGAACGCTGGCGCGAGGCTCGGGGGCTCCCTCTAAACCTGCACCCACGCTATTTCCCGGCACCCCAGGAAAAAGCCTCGCACTTGGTGATCGCGGCCGAACAGGTTGGCGGAGATCCCTTGAAGCTCGCCCACGCCTTGCTGCGCGCCGTTTGGGCCGAGGAGCGCGATATCTCTGACCCTGAAACTCTCTACAAGGTGGCAGAGGAATGCGGAGAGGACGTCGCAAGCCTGCGGGAGCGAGCTGACGATCCGGGCGTCGGACGGCTCTACGAGAGCTATACCGACGAGGCGCTGGCAGCTGGAGTGTTCGGCGCGCCGACCTACCTGCTCGACGGCGAACTCTTTTGGGGACAGGACAGACTGGATTTTCTCGAGGCACGCCTGCGCTCTTAAGCAGTGGCCATTGACCGGCAGCGACGCCTTCGCTAGCCTCAAGCCCATGGACTACATTGTCTCCATAGCAGGTCTGCGAATTAGCCACCCGGCGCCGTAAGGCGACCGGGAACACTAAATCTGCAGACTATGCTATTGATGGAGACACGAGATGTCCGCCAACCGCGGCCTCACCACCGCCCTTCTTCCTGCCTATTCCAATCGTCCGCGCCAGGACGCAATCTATTGCTTCGCCATCCAGGCGGCCGCTGAACCCGGCGTAATGCCGCGGGTGCTCGAACTGCTGGCGAAGCGGGGACTCATCCCCCACCGTTGGCACGCGGACCGCGTAGGGCCCGATGGTCAAGATCTTGCAATTGACCTGCAGGTTGCCGGTCTGGAACGCGAAACCTGTGACTATATCGCCCGCTGCCTGCGCCAGATCTACGGCGTTGAAGCTGTCTTGACGTCGGAGAAGATGCAGGGGTGATCCCCGGTAGACCTTCAGTCTGACCCCCTAGGGTTCAGACTGGGATCCGCTATAGCGGATCCTTCAGTAACCGCGCTGCGGCTCCACCACGCCTTCCATCTGCGCACCCTCCTGGTGCCGCGTGATGTTTGCGGCGACCGCCGGGCCCAGCGCCTCGATCCGAGTGATGCAGGCGATGTGCGGCGTGAGAAGGACCTTCGGGTGTGACCAGAAGGCATGCCCCTTGGGCAGCGGCTCCGGCTCGGTTACATCGAGAACCGCCGCCCTGAGACGCCCACTCTCGAGCGCCTTCAGGAGCGCCGGGTGATCGAGCTGGCGCCCCCGCCCCACGTGCACGAGCGCCGCCTGATCCGGTAAGCGGGCAAAGAGATCGCCGCTCAGGATCCCCTCCGTTTCCGTGGTCAGCGGCAGCAGACAGACGAGGATGTCGGTCTGGGCGAGAAACTCCTGCAGACCCTCGGCGCCGTGAAAGCAGCGAACCCCGTCGATCCGCCGTGGGCTGCGAGCCCATCCGCTCAGAGCAAAACCAAAGGGTGCCAGGGCCTGCAGCACAGCCTGGCCCAGTACACCCAGGCCCATGACCCCGACGCGCCGTTCCTGAGCCGGCGGCGGTACCGAGACCCGCTGCCACACCTCCGCCCGCTGATTGGACAGGTAGCCGGGCAGATCCCGGTGCAACCCCAGAACCGCCATGGCGACGTACTCCTGCATCATGGCGGTCAGGCCGGGGTCGATCAGGCGAACAAGTTGCACGCCCTCCGGCACACCCGCCGCGATGAACTGGTCCACCCCGGCGCCTAATGAAAAGATGACCTCCAGACGGCGGAAGCGGTTCATATCCTCAGGCAGCGTCCAGGTAACCAGATAGCGGATGGCGCCCGGATCCAGCACCTCATCCTGCAGTACCACGGGCAGGTCGGGCAGAACCTGGTGAAGGTACGTGCGGAGAAGGCGGCCACGCTCGGCATCGATATTGAGGAAACAGGTCACGAGTACCTTCCAGTTCAGGCCAGATTCAAGTGTGCTCGTTGCTACGCACATCCAGGGCGTCGCGCAGCCCGTCACCGATAAAGTTGAAGCTAGTGACCGCAATGGTAATGGCGATACCGGGGACGATAGCGAGCCAGGGCGCGCTGGCCAGATACTGCTGCGCTCCATTCAGCATGTTGCCCCAGCTCGGCAGCGGCGGCTGGATCCCATAGCCCAGGAAGCTGACGTAGGCCTCCAGCAGGATCGCGCGCGCCACCGTCAGGGTCGCCGCGACGACAATCGGTCCCACGACATTGGGCAGAAGCTCCCGGAACATGATGTGGGCGCTGCTCAGCCCAAGCATCCGGCCCGCCTGCACGAAATCCCGTTCCCGCAGGGAGCGCACCTCAGCCTCGACGATCCGCGCTATCTCCATCCAGCTCGTAAGCGCAATGATCACCGTGATAACGAAGGGGCTCGGCTTGAGCAGGGCAGCCAGCGCCAGCAGGAGGAAGATGGACGGAAAGGCGAGGAACGCATCAACAACGCGCATCAGCGAAGCGCCCAGCCAGCCGCCCCGGTAGCCGGCCACGATGCCGACGACCGCTCCAATCAAGGTGGACAGGAGCATCGCGGCGAAGCCCACCAGAAGCGAGATGCGCCCGGCCATCAGCAAGCGCGCCGCCAGATCGCGGCCCAGGGGATCAGTCCCCAGATAGTGATCGCCCGTCAAGGGTGGTGAGAAGCGGGCCCGCAGATCCACATAGAGGGCATCGTAGGGCAGCAGGTGGGGACCAACCACGCAGGCAAGCGTCAGGCCGGTGATCATCACCATCCCGACGAGAGCCAGACGGTGGCGAGCGAAGCGACGGACGCCGCGGCTTCGCCACCAGGGGGTTGGAGCGCTTGTGATAGCGGTCATGGACAGGCCTCGGACAGGGAGAAGGGCGTCAACCCAGGCGAATTCGCGGATCAACCGCCGCAACCACGAGATCAGCAATCAGATTGCCCAGAAGGACGAGGATCGCGGAGAACATCAGCAGTCCCATCACCACCGGATAGTCGCTGTAGCCAAGGCTATCGAGGAACAGTCGTCCCATGCCCGGCCAGGTGAAGACCGTCTCGGTCACCAGGGCGCCGCTCAGGAGCGTGGGCAACTGCATGCCCGCCAGCGTGATCATCGGCAGCAGCGCGTTGCCGACAACGTGCTTCATCAGCACCCGCCGCTCCCTGAGGCCCTTGGCCCGCGCGGTCTTCACAAAATCCTGGTTGATGACATCCAGCGTGGCGGTACGCATGTAGCGGCTCCAGATCGCCACGTTGACCAGGGACAGGACGATACTCGGCAGGATCAGGTGATGGAGGTAGTTCAGCACCGACCCGTCCCCGATAGTGTACATGTTGCCGGCCGGAACCCATCCCAGCTTGAGCGAGAAGATGTAGATGCCCACCAGCCCGAACCAGAAGGTCGGAATGGAAAGGGCAACCATCGCCCCGATCGTCGCGCTGTAGTCGAAGAGGGAATAGCGGTGGGTGGCGCCGCGGATGCCGATCCAGGTACCCAGCGCGATCGAGATCACGGTGGAGCTGCCCATGAGCAGCAGAGTCGCGAAGAGATGGCGTCCGATCACGCTCAGGACCGGCTGCCCATCCCGATAGGAGGTTCCCCAATCGCCCTGTACCAGGCGCCAGGCCCAGTCGAGATACTGAACCGGCAGCGGGCGGTTCAATCCCATCTGCTCGGCGATCCGATCCATGGCTTCCTGTGTCATGCCCGGAGTCAGCGCAAACTGCGAAAGCGGTCCGCCCGGCGTCAAATTGAGTATCGCAAAGCCGATGATCGACACGAGCACCAGCAAGATGATGCTCTGCCACAGGCGGGTCAGAAGGTATCCGAACATCAGAACTCCTGCCGGCTCACCTTGTGCCGGCGAAAAGGCTGCCATCGCCGGACGCGACGGCAGCCCTGCGCATTATTCGTCCCAGTAGTAGGCAGCGGCGTGCCAGGTATCGATCCGGGTGTTGATGTTGGGCTCGATACCCTCGAGGCCTTCCTTGTAGCCGCGCACCGTCGTGTACTGAAAAATCGGCAGGAGCGGCAGATCCTCGCGGATCTTCTCCTGAACCTTCCAGTAGATTTCTCGGCGGGCCTCAGGATCGAAGGTACGGGTCCCTTCTTCCAGCAGCGCGTCGACCTCTGGGTTGACGTACTGGTTGTTGTTGGCGCCGCGGCCCCCCTGGATCGGGATCGCCCCGGAGTGGAAGCGGGAGGTCACGTCGGGGTCGCCGCCGACCATGAAGACGACACCCACCATCACCGAGTCGAACTGCGACTGGGTCCAGAACTCGCCCCACATGACTGCCGGGGGCAGGTTGGAGATGGTCATCTCCACGCCGATCTCCCGGAAGGTCTGCTGCAGGAACTGCTGCGCCTGCTCACGCAGATGGTTTCCGGAGGTGGTCGAGTTGGTGAAGGAGAGGCGCACGCCATCCTTCTCACGGATGCCGTCCGCGCCGGGCGCCCAGCCAGCGGCGTCGAGAAGCTCCCGAGCCCGCTCCAGGTTGAACTCATGCTCCGGCAGGTTCGGATTGTAGTAGTAGGACTGCTGCGGCATGTAGGTTTCCGTCGTCGACGGCAGCCCGTAATAGAGCACGTCGAGGATGGTCTGCTTGTCCAACGCGGCGTAGAGAGCCTGGCGAACGGCCGGATCCTGGAACTGCGGACGGCCCATGTTGAGGTAGAGGGACTCGACCGTGGCGGTCGGAACCACCTTCACCACCTTGCCAGGAAGGGACTTGGCCTCCTCGAAGTTGTCGGGGGTGATGTACTGGTTGCCGACGATGTCGACATCGCCGCTCTTGAACTGGGTGTAGAGGACCGTCAGGTCGGGAATGTACTTGTAGACGAGGCGCTCAACGTAAGGTCCCTCGCCGTAGTAGTCGGTGTTCGCCACCAGCTCCAGGTGATCGCCCGCAATGCGGTTGGACCACTTGAAGGGACCGGTGCCGATCGGCGCGTGATTGAAGGCGGCGGTGTTGCGGTCCGGTTCCGGCTCCAGAATGTGCTTCGGGACGATGAAGGTCTCGCAAAGGATGGAAATATAGGGCGAGAAGGCCGTTTCCATCCGCCAGGTCAGCTCCGTCGGAGACACGACGGTGATGTCCCGCACCAGGTCGTGGCCGGCGGTACGCCAGCTGCGAAAATTCGGATCGACCACCAGCTCCAGAGTGAACTTCACGTCCTCGGCCGTGAAGGGCGCGCCGTCGTGCCAGGTGACGTCGTCCCGCAGCTTGATGCGCCACTCCAGTCCGTCCTCGGAGATGCCGCCATTGTCGATCGTCGGCACTTCTGCGGCCAGCGCCGGCTGGATCTGACCTTCCGGATCGATCCGGAAAAGCGCATCGAACAGCGAGAAGTGGACGCCGTCGTCAACCTCGATCCTGGGCATCAGGGGATTGAAGACCGTGGGCTCCTGCGAGAAGCCGACAATGATCTGCCCGCTTGGGCTCGCTGGAGGCGCCGCAAAGGCAGGCTTGCCGAGCAGGTTGGGGGCCAGAAGGCCGGTGGCACCGGCGGCGCCGAGCAGGCCGAGGGCGCGCCGGCGGGTAAGGGTCAAGGCAGACAGGCTGCTACCAGTCATGACAACTCCGATCAGGCTAGCTTAAGTTGTTCGTCAGCGAGAATTTCCCGGGATTCTCCCGGGATCGCCGCGACCAGATCCCGGGTGTACTGGGACCTTGGGCGGCAGAAGATCTGGGAGGGCGGCCCCATCTCGACGATGCGTCCGCGCTGCATCACGGCGATCTCGTCACAGATCTGGCTCGCGACACGCAGGTCATGGGTGATGAAGATCATGGAGACGTTGGTCTCCCGCTGAATCTGGTCCAGCAGCGCTAGGATCTGGGCCTGGATAGAGACGTCAAGGGCCGAGACCGCCTCGTCCGCGATCAGCAGTTCGGGATCGAACATCAAGGCCCGGGCGATCCCCACCCGCTGGCGCTGGCCGCCTGAGAACTCGTGCGGGTAGCGCCCGAAGGCCTCCGGATCGAGCCCCACCCTCACCAGCAGGTCGAGAGCCTTGTCCCGCGCCTGCCTGTAGCTCATGCCATGCGCCACGGGCCCGACGGTGAGGATGCGGCC
Organism: Rhodospirillaceae bacterium; assembly: GCA_029265995.1. Taxonomy (GTDB): domain Bacteria; phylum Pseudomonadota; class Alphaproteobacteria; order Kiloniellales; family DSM-21159; genus Aquibaculum. The sequence continues at coordinate 10,681 of JAJUFM010000096.1, forward strand.
GATCGTCGAGCGCGGGTTGAGAGAGGCAAAGGGATCCTGGAAAATCATCTGGATGCGCGGGCGCAGGGAGCGGAAAGCGGCATCGCTCAGTGGCGCGATGTCCTGGCCGCGGAAGAGAATGCTGCCGCCGTCGCTGTCCATCAGCTTGATCAGCAGGCGCCCCAGGGTCGACTTGCCCGAGCCGCTCTCGCCGACAATGCCTAGCGTGTGCCCGCGCCTCAGTTCGAAGCTTGCGCCTTGCACCGCCGGCACCACCCGCGCTTTTCCGAAGAGCCCCCCGCCGCTCCGATAGGTCTTGTTGAGCTCCTCGACCTTGAGAACCGTTTCGGAAGCATCCCGGTCCGGAACCAAACGATCGCTGCGATTGAGCGTCGGCACCGCCGCGATCAGTCGCTTCGTGTAAGGGTGGCGGGGCTTGTGGAGCACCTCCTCCGCCGAGCCCTGCTCGACGATGTGGCCCTTCTCCATCACGATGACGCTGTCAGCCAGTTCCGCCACGACGCCGAAGTCGTGGGTGATGAACATGACGCTCATGCCCTTGCGCCGCTGGATCTCGCGGATCAGGTTTAGAATCTGCGCCTGCGTCGTCACATCGAGCGCGGTGGTCGGCTCGTCCGCGATCAGGATGCTGGGCTCCAGCGCGAGCGCCATAGCGATCATGACCCGCTGGCGCTGACCTCCCGAAAGGCGGAAGGGATACTGATGAAACATCAGCGGCGGATCGGGCAGCCCGACCTCACGCAGCAGCTCGAGGGCCCGGGCCCGGCGGCTCTCCTTCGTGCCCTCCTGATGCGCGGTCATGACCTCCATGATCTGGTCGCCGACCGTCATCAGCGGATTTAGCGCCGACAGGGGATCCTGAAAAATCATGGACACTACTCGGCCGCGCATCTTGCGAAGAACGTCCGGGCCCGCTCCGACCACCTCCGTTCCCTCGCAGACGATCTCGCCGGCGGTAATGCGCATCGGCGGCGCGAGCAGCCCCATGACGGCGCTTGCAGTCACCGACTTTCCGGAACCTGATTCGCCGATGATGCACAGAATCTGACCGCGCGGGAGGTCGAAGGACACCTCCTCCACCGCATAAGGACGCTCCATCCCCGGCGGCAAGGCAACAGCAAGCCCGCGAACTGACAGAGCCGCGTCCGAGGTCTTGATCTGGCCGACTGATCCAGGGTTCTGCGCCATCACGCGTCCCCTCCCCTTTTCACTACTGACGCAACCCTAATCATATAATGAAAATATGAACAAGCAGAATGTCGCGCGCCCGGAGCACGCCGCGGGTCTTGGGGCCGACCCACTAAACTTCTGGTAACGCGCCTGCAT
>JAJUFM010000181.1 GCA_029265995.1 Rhodospirillaceae bacterium
ACCTTGCCGCGCACGCCGAGCAGCGAAGCGCCGAGGAGCGTGGGGCGCTGGCGCTCAAAGAGCCTGGGCCAGACCACGAGATTGGCGATGCCGGTCTCGTCCTCGAGGGTCAGGAAGATCACGCCATTGGCGGAACCCGGTCGCTGACGCACCAGCACCAGCCCGGCCACCGCGAGGCGCTCGCCGTTGCGGGCCCGTAGCAGCTGGCTACAGGGGCGGAAGCCCTGGCGCGCCAGGGTGTCGCGCAGGAAGCTTACGGGGTGCGCCTTCAGCGAGAGGCGCAGGGAAGAGTAGTCCTCCATCACCTGGGCTTCCGGCGGCAGGGCGGGCAGCTCGACCTTCGGCTCCTCGCCCACGTCCTCTTCCCCGGCCGCCGCGAAGAGGGGCAGGGGCTCTGCTTCCGGCAGGCCCTTCACCGCCCAGAGGGCGGCCCGGCGGTCCAGGCCCATCGAGCGGAAGGCGTCGGCCCGGGCCAGGGCTTCCAGTGAACGTCCCGAAAGGCCGGCGCGGCGCCAGAGCGCGAGCGGGTCCGCATAGCCATTGCCGCGCCGCTCCACCAGTTGCCGGGCGGCTTCCTCCCCCAGCCCCTTCACCTGGCGCAGCCCCAGGCGCAGGGCCGGCCGCGCGCCCTTCGGCTCCAGGGTGCAGTCCCAGTCGGAGCGGTTGACGTCGACGGGCAGCACCTCGACCCCGTGCTCCCGGGCATCGCGCACGATCTGCGCCGGCGCGTAGAAGCCCATGGGCTGGGAGTTCAGCAGAGCGCAGGCGAAGGCCTCGGGATAGTGGCATTTCATCCAGGCGGAGACATAGACCAGCAGGGCGAAGGACGCCGCATGGCTTTCGGGAAAGCCGTAGGTGCTGAAGCCTTCGATCTGCTTGAAGCAGCGCTCGGCGAAGTCGCGCTCATAGCCGCGCGCGACCATGCCCTCGATGAAGCGCTCGCGGAAATTCTCGATGTCCCCGTTGCGCTTGAAGGTCGCCATGGCGCGGCGCAGGCGGTCCGCCTCGGCGGGGGAGAAGCCGGCGGCGACGATGGCGATCTGCATCGCCTGCTCCTGGAAGAGCGGCACCCCCAGGGTCCGCTCCAGCACCTGGCGCAGCTCGGGGGAAGGATAGCTCGGCTCCTCCAGCCCCATGCGCCGGCGCAGATAGGGGTGCACCATGTCGCCCTGGATCGGGCCGGGACGCACGATCGCCACCTCGATCACCAGGTCGTAGAAGGTCTTTGGTTTGAGGCGGGGCAGCATCGCCATCTGTGCCCGGCTTTCCACCTGGAAGACCCCCAGGGAGTCGGCGCGCGACAGCATGGCATAGACTTGCGGATCCTCCTGTGGCACCTCGCGCAGGCCATAGCTGCGGCCGTGGTGCCGGCGGATCAGCTCGAAGCCCTTGCGCAGGCAGGTGAGCATGCCGAGCCCCAGCACATCCACCTTCAGGATGTTCAGGGCGTCGATGTCGTCCTTGTCCCACTCGATGACGGTGCGGTCGACCATGGCGGCGTTCTCGATCGGCACCACCTCGTCGAGCCGGTCCTGGGTGATCACGAAGCCGCCCACGTGCTGCGACAGGTGCCGGGGAAAGCCGATCAGCTCCTCCGCCAGCCGCAGGGCCAGTGCCAGGCGCGGCTCGGTCGGGTCGAGGCCCAGCGCCCGCACGCTCTCCTCCTTCAGCTTCTCGCTGCCCCAGCCCCAGACGGAACCGGCAAGCGCCGTAATGACATCCTGGGAGATCCCCAGCGCCTTGCCCACGTCGCGCAGGGCGCCGCGGGTGCGATAGCAGACCACGATGGCGGTGAGGCCCGTGCGTTCGCGCCCGTACTTCTCGTAGATGTGCTGGATCACCTCCTCGCGCCGCTCGTGCTCGAAATCCACGTCGATGTCTGGGGGCTCGTCGCGCTCGGGGGAGACGAAGCGCTCGAAGAGCAATTCGTGCAAAGCCGGGTCGACGGCGGTGATTCCGAGGCAGTAGCAGACCGTGGAGTTGGCGGCGGAGCCGCGGCCCTGGCAGAGAATGCCCCGCTCCTCGGCGAAGCGGACGATGTCGTGCACCGTGAGGAAGTAGGGCGCGTAGTTCATCGCGCCGATCATTTCCAGTTCATGCTTCAGGCTCCGCTGCACCTTTTCGGGCACCCCCTGGGGGTAGCGCTTGCGGGCGCCCTCGCGGGCCAGACGCTCCAGGCGCGCCTGCGGCTCCTCCTCTTCCCCGGCTTCGCGGGGGTAGTGACACGCCAGCTCCTGCAGGGAGAAGCGGCAGCGCTCGACGATCTTCAGGCTCTCGGCCACGGCCTCCGGATAGTCGCGAAAGAGGCGCGCCATCTCCTCGGGCGGCTTCAGGTGCCGCTCGGCATTGCGCTCCAGGCGCCAGCCGGCCTCGTCGATGGTGCAGCCTTCGCGCACGCAGAGCAGGACGTCGGCCAGCGCCTTGCGGCCGGGGTGGTGCAGCAGCACGTCCCCCAGGGCCACCAGCGGCACTCCACTTTGCCGCGCGAGGCGGGCAAGCTGGAGCAGGCGGCGCGCATCCTCCCCGCCGTAGCGGCAGACGGCGCCGAGGTGCAGGCTGTCGGGAAAGGTGGCCTGCAGCCGCTGCAGGGCGGCCACATAGGCCGCCGGCGGCTCCACCTCCTCTGGCGGCAGCAGGATCAGTTCCTGCCCCTCGCCATGGGCCAGCAGTTCCTCGAAGGTGAAGCGGCAGTCGCCCTTCTCGGCCCGGCGCTTGCCCAGGGTCAGAAGGCGGCAGAGGCGAGCCCAGGCGGCACGGTCCCGGGGATAACAGAGCACCTCCGGCCCCTCCAGCGGCACCAGCCGCGCCCCCACCAGCAGCCGCAGGTCCAGGGAGCGTGCGGCCGTGTGGGCTCGTACTACCCCGGCCACCGAATTTCGATCGGCCAGCCCCAGCGCCGCCAGCCCCAGCGCCTTCGCCGTGGCCACCAGCTCATGGGGATGGGACGCCCCGCGCAGGAAGGAGAAGTTGCTCGTCGCCGCCAGCTCTGCATAAGCCGAATTGTCTGCCAGCCAGGACCCTCTCACCCGAACAGCCCCTGCAGGAACCAGCGACCGGCCTGGCGGTAGAGCCAGAAGCGGTGGCCGTCTTCGTCTTCCACGCGGAAGTAGTCGCGCGCCTCCTCGAGGTCGCCGCGCCACCATTCGCCGGAAAGGCGTTCGGGGCCTTCGGCGCGCCGGACCCGGTGCAGGCGGCGGCGCCAGCGGAAGTGGACCGGGGGATAGTCCGGCAGCAGGGCCATGGCCTCGACGGGCTCGGGACGTGCCAGCAGTCGTAGGGGGCGCGGCGGGGTGCGCGGCCAGGCAGCGTCTCCCGGAGCGGGCAGGGGAGGGCTGGGTCTTGCCGCGCGTTCCGGCAGGTGGCTTTCCCGGGGCAGCTGCCGGCCGACGGCATCCCCTCCCAGGCGCGCCCGCAGGCGGTCGACCAGGGCTGCCAGCTCATCCCCCGTCGGGGCGCGGCCCGTGCCGAGGGTGATCTGCAGCGCCGTCAGCCGCTCCACCACCTCCGCCGCCAGGGCAAGGGCATCGACGCCGAAGCGCGGCTCCAGGCGCTCGCGCTGCTGG
>JAJUFM010000099.1 GCA_029265995.1 Rhodospirillaceae bacterium
AACCCACTTGGGGCCTTCAGCCTGTTAAGCCTGAACTACGTGTCGGCTGCCCGGCTCTTGAGCCGCCGACCGCTGGTCCTCTCCCAAAGTTCTACGAAGGCTTCTGCAGCCCTATCCCTCCTGCCCAGCAATGGTCACAGGGCTGGTGCCTCAGGCAGCGCGCGCCAAAGCACCTCGGGACGCGACAACCTCAGCAACCTGTACCGCGTTGAGCGCGGCGCCCTTGCGGAGCTGGTCGCCCACGAGAAAAAAGTCGATCCCGTTTTCGCCGAACACAAGGCTTTGGCGGATCCGGCCGACCTCCACCGGGTCCTTCCCGGTCGCCGTCAGCGGCATGGGATAGCGATTGGCCAAAGCTTCATCGACCACGACGACGCCCTCAGCCTGGGCCAGCAAGCGGCGCGCTTCTTCGGCCGAGCAGGGGCGATCCGTCTCCACCGTGACGGCTTCCGCGTGCGCCCGCAGAGTCGGAACACGCACCGCGGTGCAGCTCATGGGCAGCTCCGGCAGGCCGAGGATCTTCCGGCCTTCCCAGACCACCTTCATTTCTTCACGCGTGTAGCCGTTCTCCTGGAAGCTATCGATATGGGGAATGACGTTGAAGGCCAGCGGATGCACAAAGGCTTCTGCCGGAAGCGGCTCTCCCGCGAGCTCTTTGGCCGCTCCCTCACGCAGTTCCTCAATGCCCGCCGCGCCGGCGCCGCTGGCGGCCTGGTAGGTGGAGACTATCACCCGCTTCAGTCCGAATTCCTTGTGCAGGGCGGAAAGGGCCGGCACGAGAATAGCCGTCGTGCAGTTGGGATTGGCGATCAAGCGAGCATCGCCGATCGCTTCCGCATTGACCTCCGGAACCACGAGCGGCACCTCTGGCTCGTAGCGGAAGGCTGAAGAATTATCTATTACGACCGCCCCTTGCTCGACGAGAGCCGGCGCTTCGCTTCGGGAAAAATCTCCCGAGACCGCCATAAAGACCAGAGTGCCAGGAGTGATGGCGTCTCGCGCGTAGGGAAGAACCGTAACCTCCTGGCCATCGACCTCCAGGGTGCGTTTGCCGCCGCGCGCAGAGGCGTAGCAGGTCAAGGTGCCAAGATCCGGTGCGCGTTCGCGCAGCACGGCGATCAGCTCCCGACCGACAGCACCCGTTGCGCCAAGAATTGCGACGTTAGCGCCAGCAAGGGAAGAGGCCATAGTTTCTGATTCCTTACGCAAGATGTCCCCACGGACGGGGACGGATGTCTCGAAGTCTGTTGCTCTGAAGCCTGTAGATAGAGTGCTTGAGGGGTGACGCCAATGGGGTTGGGGGGCAGGAATTCCACACTTTCGTTCTGGGGCGCATGGCGTCTGCCGCAGGCGAGCGATACAGCGGTCGCCCGTCAGGAACCCCTCACCCTGTAAAATTCCACCCCTGCCGCAGAGGCATTCCAGTAGATGTCGGGCTTGCGTAGCGCGACCCGGCAGGCCTCCACCCGCGGATCCGCGAGACAGGCGTCGGCCAGCTCTTGCAGAAGCGTTTCGAGAAGCTCGGTGTGCGGGCGCTCCTGCCACGCCTCGAGCATCTGATAGAGGCGGTCGTAGTTGATCACCGCATCCAGCCTGTCCGTTTCGTGACGCTCCTGCCGCAGGAAACACTCGACGCTCGCCAGCACCTTCATGCGCTTGTTCGGGTGCTTCTCCCATTCCGTTGCCCCAACCTTCAGGTTCAAGGCAACGTTCTCCAGGAAGACCCGGGTATAGCCAGCATTGCCGTCAAACCAGGGCGCCGTCATCAGCGAATTCCTTCAATAATCAAGCGGCCGGCAAAAAAAGCGCTCTCGCCCGTCCAGGTACGGAGGCAAGTGCCCTGCAAATACAGTCGTTTACCTAGTTCCCGACGAAACTTGCGAGAAGGCTAAGTGCCTGCGGTACATAGTGTATTCAATGGTGCCGACGGCAGGATTTGAACCTGCGACCTACTGATTACGAATCAGTTGCTCTACCCCTGAGCTACGTCGGCAGTGGCGGCTTTAGGTGGAGCCGCGGGGGCGCCTCTTCCTACGGCAGGTGACCCTGTGCGTCAATTGCGAAGGCGGAGGGAGGTCGTTCTGGCGCAAAGCCCTCAGGGACGGCCGTTAATTGCCTGGCCGGGAGCGAGCTTGTTTTCTACCCAGATCCTGGTTTCCTCGGGTCCCATGGGGCGACCGATGAAGTAGCCTTGCGCATGGTGGCATCCGAGGTCACGAAGAATTGCCAGGGTTTCCCCGTCCTCCACGCCCTCTGCGGCAACTCGTAGGCCGAGGCTATGGGACAGGCTGATGAGGGCGGCGACGATCTTGCGGGATTCTTCGGAAGTGCGGGCGCTAGCAACGAAGGAGCGATCCACCTTCAGCTCTGAAAAGGGCAGGCGGGCCAATTGTGCCAGCGAGGAATAGCCGATCCCGAAATCGTCGATGGCCAGTTGGAAGCCGCGAATTCGGAAGCGGGTCAGAAGCGCCAGGGCGGCCGTTGGATCGGCCATGGCGTAGGTTTCCGTGACTTCCAGCACGATCTGCGTTTCGCACACGCCGTAGCGCGTACAGAGGCTGGACATGGCATCTGCGAGCCCGGGATCGCTGACGGCGCGTCCTGAAAAATTGAGCGCCAATTCCAAACCGTGGGGCGCAAAGGTGCGGCCAAACCACGCCAAAGCGCTCTCGGCCACCTGTTCCGACAAGGCGTTGATCAGGTCCCCGTCTTCCGCTTGCCGGATGAAGGAATCGGGGAATACAACGCCGACCTCTGGATGATCCCAGCGGGCCAGCGCCTCGAAGCCGACGATCCTTTCCGTAGCGCAATCGATCTTCGGCTGGTAATGGGCGACGAATTCGCGCCGTTCGAGACCGGAATTGATGTCGGCGGCCGTAATGGCCAAAAATCTGCCAGAGCCAGCATTTGCGCAGGGGCTCACGCCCTCGTCTTCGTGGAGGAGCCTGCGAAGCAGCGATGCGCTGAAAGGTTTGGGCAAAATGCCGGGTGAGGCGAGACTCAGTTCCCGTGCGACCCGGCGAGCCGCTTCCGCCACACGTTGGCCATGGCCGCTGGTGACGATGACCTGGGCATCGGTGCCCATTTCGGCCAGGCGGTGCAGGACATCGACGCCATCGAGCCCAGGCATGACCAAGTCAAGCACCAGATGCGTCGGCTGCCAATCCTCGACCAGCCGGAAAAACTCCGTCGCATCACTGGTGGAGCGGGCTTCAAAGCCTGCTGTCCGCGCGACGAGATCAATCGTTCGACAGGCAGCCCCATCGTCGTCGATCGTCAAAACGCGCTTTTCATTGCTGGTCAAGGTAGGGCTTCGCCGTAACTGGTGCCTATTCTAGCAGGATAGGATGTCTGCCTGGAGGTTTCAAAAAATATAAGTAGAGAAAATGAGGAACAGCGGCGTTTTGATCATTCCCTGACCGTCGACCCAGCTGTGCGCTCCAGAAGCGCCTTTACGGCCTGGGCCGCCTCCTCCACTGGAGAGGCCGATTTCGTCGCGGGCCGGCTGAACCCTTCACTCAGGCAGGTTGCCGCGCCTGTGCGGATAAGATGCTCATGAAATTGGCGGAAATCTCGCGGATAGCTGCAGACGCCCGCGCGCACCAGAGGGGAAAACACAAGCGTGATGAGCGTGTTGCCGAACCTCCCGCGCAGGAGGGAAAGAAGGTGCATGCGCGCACGCGTCAAAAGGCCCCCTTTCACGGGTAGTTGGGCGATCGCGAGCGGTTTTCCCAACTTGGCGACCTCCACCATCATCGACACGCTGTCGCCCGTGACCACAAAACGGTCCGCGCAAGCCAGTAGAGCAAGGTAGGGATTTTGATCAGGGGGAACCTCTTCATTCCACTCGAACAGCCGGCCGTTCTCGGGGAGGGCGGCACGCAAAGCGCCTACGGCCGCCTCTCCGGTCCTGCGGCTCGTGGTGAGGTAGAGGCTGCCGCGATCGCCGGTCGCTTTACGTATGTCTTCAAGCAAGCTGCGGGCTTCCGCGGCTCCAAAGACGAAGGGGCGGGTCGCTCCGCCGATCAGGACCGCGGTCAGCGGCCGCGGCAGGGACTCGAGACGCTCTTTCCAAAGGGGAGCCGCTTCGTCGATCGCGGTGCTGTCGGCCTTCATCAGGGGTAACGCCAGCTGCATGACATTGTCCCGATGCGGGAGGATGTACTGCCCGGTGCCGATGATGAGGTCGAATTGGCGAAGGTGGCTTCTCGGTCTGCCGATGAGTACGAGGCGGGTCTGTCCTTTTGATTGTCGCTTGATCCATAAGGCCACCATCGCCGGCCGGCGTCCGACGGTGATGATCAGGTCGGGCCAAGGGGGCTGGAGCGGGGACGACTTTTCGAGATCGACATGATGGATGGTGGGGCGGAAGCGGGGTTTCCCAGTGATCCACTTTTCCTTGAACCGCAAATGCCGCTCCTCGGCCGGGAGACCCAGGGCATCGGACAGGGCGAATACCTGAGCGTTATCGCCGAGCTTGTCGCCGATCAGCAGCCATACGCTAAGCTTGTCGTAGCGGTTCATGAAAGTAGCGTCTCGAGCGGGGGGAGGTTGGGGGGCGGGCGGAAGTGTAGAGCCTGGACGACCTCTATCAAGAACTCTGGCAAGAACTCTGGCAGAAGCGGCGCCTTGGGTTTAGACGAAGGACGCCCTGAAGGTGCGGCGACAAGCATCGTCATGCACAAGCGAGGCTCTTAGCCTATTGTAGCACTCCAGCTTGAGCCTTTCGGTTCGCGCTGGCCATATTTTCTGGACGTCCAGGAGTTCACAACCTTGATCCTTCCACCGCTACGTGTCGCCTACAAGCGCGCCAGCCGGTCCCTCGCGCTGATTACCGCCGTCACGCGCTCCCCCGAGGAGCGACTGGCGTTGGAGCGTCGGCTGCGCGGAGAAGAGGAGTTCCGCAAGCTTCAGAGGGCGGATGCGGTCTTTGTCTCCTATGGCAAGGCCGGGCGCACCTGGCTCAGGGTTTTGATCAGCCGCGTTTATCAGGTTCGTCATGGCCTGTCCGAACGCAATCTCATCGGCTTTGACAACCTGCACTGGAAGGTGCGTGCGATCCCGAAGCTGATGTTCACCCATGACAATTACCTTAAGGACTATACCGGTAACGCGAACGACAAGCGCGACTACTACGGTCACAAGGTGGCGCTGCTCGTACGGCATCCAGCTGACACCGCGGTTTCTCAGTTCTTTCAGTGGAAGTTCCGGATGCGTGACCGCAAGAAGGCGATGAATCGCTATCCGGGGCAAGACACGCTCGAGGTGGGGCAGTTCATCATGAACAGCGACGCCGGGCTGCCCAAGATCGTCGAGTTCATGAACCTTTGGGCGCGGGAATTCCCACAGCTCGAAAGCAATCTACTACTGCGGTACGAGGATTTGCGGGCGGATACCGCTGGGGAACTGGGCCGGGTGTTCGACTTCCTCGGGACTCCGGCCACGCCTGAAGAGTTGCAGGAGGCCGTCCGCTTTGCCTCTGTCGAGAACATGCGCCAGATGGAAGCAAAGGGCACCTTCTGGCTCGCGGGAAGCCGCATGCGGACGCGGGACAAGAGCAACCCGGATGCCTACAAGGTCCGTCGCGCCAAGGTAGGCGGATGGCGTGATTATCTGGACGAGGTCAAGGCGGCGGAGGTTGAAACCTATATCTACGAGCGCCTTGATCCCATCTTCCGTTATGGGCAGCCCTGAGGAAGAGCGACTCAGGCTGCCATCCTGGGGGTGCGATCCAGGAGATCGAAGGCGTCGTGGCGCAGGTGGTTGAGCACCATTTGCTCGCGCAGCTGCTCTTCCGTCAGGATTCCTTGATCCAGGCACTCCCGCACCAAACCGAAGAAGAAGCGTTCCTGGTTGCGATCCGGATGGCGGATATATTTGCCGAGCAGGCCATGCGCCCCGAAGAGCTTGTGGCGCAGACGCATCACCGGGCCCAGCAGGGGGATGCCATAGGACTTTTCTGCTGGCGTCCAATCGATCGGCAAGCCGGTTTTCCACGGCTGGGTTAGCCGGCGGGTGTTGTGCAGAAGCCGCGTATCATCGGCCAGGCGGTCGAAGTCGTTCCAGACCGTCTCAAAGAAGCCGATCGTCTCCGGGTCCTCGAGCTTCAGACAGATCCAGTCCATATAATCCCGCTCAAAGCGGAAAAGCTCGTCGAACTGCTCAGCGCAGCGCCAATGAGGCAACTTGGCGCAGTCCATTAGCATGACCGAGGAAGCGAGGCAGCCGCTCTTGCCCTTGAAGCCGGAGCGCGGGCGGCACATGATTGCCTTGCCCTCCATGTCACGTTCCAGCAGCTCGGTTACATCACCGACCGCGAAGATGTCGGGATCGATCACCAGCGCGCGCCCCTCATAGCCCATCAGTTCGGGCGGCATAAAGCGCAAGGGGGTGAAGGACTGGAGATCGTTCATCGTCCATTCACGCTTGAAGCCGTCGCGCAAGAAGGTCTGCCCCTCCTTCTCCGCGAGGAAGGGGTGGTCGTCGGTATGTATCTTCTTGACGTCGAAGCTGTCCGGGTTGCGCGAGTTCCGCTTGAGCGAATACTCGGAGATAACGGCACCCAGCCACTGCTTGTCATTGGTATGAATGAATACTGTCGGCTTCACGGCGGCCATCCAAGTTGCTTGTCTGGAGCAAAATCACAGTTTAAGGCCAATAGGCTCGGGTATCAGATAGGTGTGGGAACCGCAAGTTCGAGCCCCAACTTGCGCTTTATGCTGGGGCCGCGTTCGAGCGCGATTGGAAGGGGCAATGACGCACGACGGCAGCGGTGAGCGAAATCACGAGGCGCAGGGGGCCGAACAGGCCAACAGCCACTGGGATAATGGAATAAGAGGCTTCCTTCGCCGTCTCTGGGAATTTCTGCGCCGCCTGGCCTTGCGCTTTCAGCAGGACCGCGGCCCGCAATTGGCGGCGGGCTTGAGCTATGCATCGCTGCTCGCCCTGGTGCCGCTTTTCGCCATCAGTCTGGCGCTGCTGACGGCGTTCCCGGCGTTTGAAAGTGCGCAGGTCCAGCTCAAGACTTTCATTTTCGATGCTCTACCGCCGAATCAGGCGATGCGGGCGGCAGAAGAGCTGGATCGCCTGCTTTCTAACGTTTCTCGTCTGACAGGACCGGGAATTCTCGGTTTGTCAGTGACCGCCCTTTTGCTGCTGTCCAACATTCATGCCTCGCTGAACGCCATCTGGCGGGTGCGCGAGCCGCGGCCCCTTTCGCTGCAGCTCCTGGTTTACTGGGCGCTCTTGACGCTTGGGCCGCTTCTCTTCGGCGCTTCGATTTCAGTATCGAGCGTCGCTTTCGCGCCAATTCAGGAATTTTTGGGTTTGGGCGGGGAGTTCAGCCGCGTAGCGTCGCGCCTGCTGGCGCTCATACTTGCGATTACGGGATTCTCCGTCCTCTACCTGGTCGTACCGAACCGGCCGGTCAGCATTTCATCAGCCCTCACTGGCGGAATCGTCGCCGGTGTGGGCTTCGAAACGCTCAAGTTCGGCTTCGGCCTCTACATTTCCAACTTCCCCTCCTACGAAGTCGTCTATGGCGCCCTGTCGACGTTGCCAATTCTGCTGCTGTGGATCTACCTGGTCTGGATCGTGATCTTGATCGGCGCAGAGGTGGCGGCAGCCTTGCCGGAATGGCGGGCGGCGCGCCTGCGCGGCTTCGAGGACTGTGGGCCGATGGACCGTCTGCCGCTGGCATTGGCCCTTCTGCATCGGCTGTCGATTGCGCAGTTGGAAGAGGGACCGCTGCGGCGTTTCGAACTGACCGTCGATTTGCCCATGCCGCCGGGAGAGGTGGATATCGTTCTGGATCAGCTTCGCCGCTGCGGCCTGGTGGATACCACCGCCGGCGCCCGGTGGTTGTTGGCGCGGGATCTTTCCACTTTCACTCTGCGCGACCTCCTGGAAGCCCTGGAGCTTGCCCTCGAGCAGGGTCGGCACTGGCCCGATCCCGTTCCCGCTATGTTGGCTCAGGTGCGCACGGGTGTTACCGGCCAACTTGACGTGACGCTGGACAGGCTGGTTCGGCCGGGGCAGGTTGCGCCGCTGGCGGAGACCCTGTCTGCACCTGATAATGAAGGCGAGGGCTCAGAACCTTTGCGTCGTCTGCCCTTGGTCCCTTAAGTTCCTGGGAGTGTTTCGATGAAACGCCTGCTAGTTGGCGCACTGCTCACCTATTGCCTTGCTCAGCCCCTTGCCGCCCAGGAGCGGGAAGAGATAACGGTGGCCGCCTTGACCTTCGTGTCGAGCGCACCGCTTTTCATCGCCAAGGAACGCGGCTACTACGACGAGGAAGGGCTGGACGTCACCTTCGAGTTCTTTCGCGCCGCGCAGCCAGTGGCCGTGGCCATCGCTTCGGGTGACGCAGATTTCGGGGTAACCGCTTTTACCGCCGGCTTCTATAACCTCGCCGGGAACGGAGCGCTGAAGGTTATCGGGGCGCAAAGCCGCGAGGAGCCGGGTTTCGAATTCTCTGCTTACCTCGCCTCCAATGAGGCCTGGGAAGACGGACTGCGCAGCCCCGAAGATCTGCCTGGCCGGGAGCTTGGCATGACCCAACGGGGCTCGTCTTTCCACCTCATGGCCGGATTGCTTGCTGACAAGGTGGGCTTCGATCTGGATGAGGTAAAGCTGACCACCCTTGAAGCTGTCCCTAACATGATTAGCGCGGTTTCCACCGGCCAGGTCGACGCCGTCATTCTGCCGGGATGGATCGCGCGTCGGGTCGAGAACGAAGGGCAGGGGCACATTATCGGGTGGGTGCACGACTACACGCCCTATCAGTTGGGTGGCCTCTTTACCTCCACGCGCAACGTGGAGCAGCGCCCGGAAGTGGTGGAGCGCTTCGTGCGCGCCTATCAGCGCGGCGCGGCGGATTACGCTGCAGCCTTCCATCAATTCGATGAGGATGGCGAACGGGTTTTCGGTGAAGAGGCAGAGGCGCTCATTCCTATCATCCAGCAGTACACGGATGCGACGCCGGATGCCATCAAGGGAAGCGCCAGCTACATCCACCCCGAAGGGGGGCTGGACGTTGGATCCGTCTATCAGCAGATCGAGTGGTTCAAGCGCGAGGGGCTCGTCGGCGCGCAGGTCGATGCAGCCGACTTCATCGACCTCGGCTTTATCGAGAGCCACTTCAATCTGCCAGAGTGATGCCGCGCGCCGCGTCCCATGAAGCTGATAACACACTGCCTCGGCTACCTGCTGTTATGAGCCTTCGTAGGCTGATGGGTGCACCTCCATGCAGGTGATCGCAGAAGGGATCAGCCATGTTTATGGCCCCCTCCCTGTGCTGGAGGGCGTGGATCTGCGGGTGCGGGAAGGGGAAGTGCTGGCTGTCATTGGCCCATCGGGCTGTGGCAAGTCGACCCTTCTCTCCATCCTCGGTGGCCTCTTGCGACCGACTGAAGGCCGGGTTCTTCTGCAGGGGAAGGCGCCGGATGGCTGCCTCAACCCCCTGACGTTCGTTTTTCAGGACTTCGCGCTGCTTCCCTGGCGGTCGGTGGCCGGTAATGTTGCTCTGGTTCTCGAGCACCATCGCCTGTCGCCCCGAGAGCGCGAAGCGCGCGTTCAGGAGGCACTGGCGCGCACCGGGCTGGAAGATTTTGCCGCGGCCTTGCCCAAGCAGTTGTCAGGTGGCATGCGCCAGCGTGTCGGCATTGCGCGGGCTCTTGCGGTCCAGCCTGCGGTTTTGCTGCTCGACGAACCGCTCTCCGCGCTGGACGCGCAAACTCGCGAACTCCTGATGGAAGACTTCGAAGCCCTCTGGATGCGCGAGAAGACGACGGCTGTTTATGTCACGCACAATCTTTCGGAGGCGTTGCGGCTGGCCGACCGGGTGGCGGTCTTTTCCCGCCGCCCAGGCCGGCTGAAGGAGGTGGTGGAGATCCCCATCGCAAGAGGTAAACGCGCTAACCCACAGGCGCAGGCGGAGCTGGTGGCGTTGCACGAACGGCTTTGGGGCTTGATACGCCTCGAGGCGCAGTCAGCGGTTTCGGAGCTTGAAGATGGCTGAGGCGCTTCAGGAACTCCGCTTTCGCGGCGGTGGTTTTGCGCCAGGACGCAAGCGTTGGGCGGCGCTCGTCTTTTTCGTGCTGTTGATAGGCCTTTGGCAGATGGCCGGGACTCGCGGCTGGGTTAGCCCGCTGTTCCTTCCCAGTCCGGCCGCGATTGCGTCGGCCCTCTACGCGGAGGCAATCCAGGGAAACCTCTGGACCCACCTCGTCGCTTCGCTGCAGCGCGTAGCTTTGGGTTGGCTGGTCGGCACCTTGGCCGGTCTTGCCCTGGGACTTGCCATGGGCCTCTTCACCTTGGCGCGTTCGGTCGGTGTGCCGCTGGTTTCAGCCTTCTTTCCAATCCCCAAGATCGCGCTGCTGCCGCTTTTCATCCTCTGGTTCGGTATCGGCGAGGCGTCAAAGCTCGTGACCATCGGGATGGGTGTGTTCTTTCCCACCGTGGTGGCGGCCTATTCCGGGGTGGATGCAGTACCGCGCAACCTCGTGCGCATGGCTCAGTCCTTCGGCGTTCCCTATTACGCCATCATCTGGAAGATCGTCTTGCCCGGCGCAATGGCGACCATCGTCGCCGGCTTCCGGATCACTGTTTCCATGGCGCTGATTCTCGTCGTAGCGGCTGAAATGATTGGTGCGGAGTATGGCCTCGGGGCGTTCATCATCTCTGCCGGCCATCTGATGATGACCGACCGATTGCTCGGAGGTGTCGTGTGCTTGTCGATCCTGGGGCTTCTTGCGGGAGTCGCCATTACGTTGCTTGAGCGACGACTGCTGCATTGGCGGTAACGATCCCGCGCGCGGAGGCTCGCTTCGCTCATTGGGCCTGGCCCGCGTAACCCTTAAAAGACAAGCAGTACAAATATTTCCGATCACCTACGATCCGGTCTAAGCTCGCGGCAATGCCAAGGTTCAGGACCCTTCTGCTTCTCGCGCTGACTCTGCTTGCCCTGCTGGTCGCCGGCCTGCTTGCAGCGCCGGGATTCGTGGACTGGCGGGCAGCCAAACCGCGCCTTGAAGCGGAGCTCTCACACACGCTGGGGCGGGCGGTCGCGCTCGACGGTGATTTCTCGCTGCACTTTCTTCCTCGACCCTGGCTCATGGCTGAAGGCGTAAGGGTTGCCAATCGGCCAGAGGGGTCGGAGCCGGAGCTGCTGCGAGTTGCGCGGCTGGAGATGCGACTTGCACTTTGGCCGCTGTTGTCCGGGAACTTCGAGGTTGAGTCTTTGCGTCTCCAGCGCCCGGTCTTGCTGCTCGAGCGCCTGGCGGACGATCGCGGCAACTGGGATGGGATGGCGACCCGGGAGCTGATGAGTTCTCCTTCTCGGGCCGGGGCCATAAGCCTTTCCAATGTCGAGGTGTTCGACGGTGAGCTGGTCTGGCGCGATCATCTGGCTGGGCGTGAGGAACGTTTGCGCGGGCTGGATGCTCAGGTGTCCGTGGATAGCTTGCTGGGGCCCGTTTCGGGAACAGGCCGCTTTTCGTACCAGGGGCAGCCGACCACCTTCGACTTGGCTGTTGCTGCGCCCGATCGGCACGCGCGACACGCCTTGCGCCTTGAACTCCTCTTTCCTGACGCCGG
>JAJUFM010000098.1 GCA_029265995.1 Rhodospirillaceae bacterium
CGGACCCGCGAGAAGAACAGCAGGGCAAGGATGACGCCGAGGAAACCGCCGTGGAAAGCCATGCCCCCTTCCCAGACGTAAAGCGCCTCGATCGGATTGGCGAGGTAGTAGGGCAGGTTATAGAAGAGCACATAGCCAAGACGCCCGCCCAGGACGACGCCCAGGGTGGCCCACAGCAGGAAGTCATCGAAGTCTTGCTTGCTGATCTTCGCGGGTGAGTAGGCGGTGAGGGTCCGGCAGTACATCCAGGCAGCGACCAACCCAACCACGTAAGCCAGCGCATACCAACGGATCGCCAGGGGGCCAATCTCGAGGGCAATCGGATCGAATTGTGGGAAAGTCAGGGCGGCCAGGGTTAAAACAACATCCATCGGGAGCTCCGCTCAATGCGAGCGCGTTATAGAACCACTCTGCTTGCGGGGAAAGGGTAGGTCAGCCTAGTGTGCGCTTGAAGTTCCCTTTTGAGGTGTGCGGTCGGCGGGCTCATACCTCGAAAGAATGAATACCGCACAGGGGGCGGCAACCTCTCTTCTCAATGGATAATGGCTTCATAGACGCGCTATTTCTACAGGTTCTGCTGCAGGTTAGACGCTGTCTGAGCTAGCGAGGTGGTAATGCAGACGCGCAATCCCATTCTGGACGATATCGCCCGCGTCATCTCCGGCGCCGCGGGTGCGGCGGGCGGCGTGCGTGAGGAAGTCGAAGGCCGGGTTCGCGCTCAGTTCGAGCGCATCCTGGCAGACATGGATCTCGTCACCCGCGACGAGTTCGAGGCCGTGCAGGAAATGGCCGCGCGCGCCCGGGAGGAACAGGAGGCTCTGCAGGCGCGACTCGCCGCGGTGGAGGCGCGCCTTGCGGAACTCTCGAACACTCGAGCCGACGAGGCCGCAGACGAATCTGAAGAAACCCGAAGCGTTTCGCCTCCGAGCAATGAGGAAAGCCCCCAGGCTTCTCACGATTAAGTATCGCTTGTAGCCCTTCTGCCTTTTTGGCACTACATTTTGTAGTAATCACCAGCGGATCGCCCAGATCTCGCTGGTGGTCTCCACAGGAGCAGCTAGCTGCTTCGACGCGCCACAGCCGTAGGTACGGCATACTGGGAGGCCGACATGAGTCTTCTCGCTGAGACGTCAGACCTTTCCCACAATCCGCTCGATCTCTTCGAGGAATTGGCTACCGAGAACGATCTTGTTCACGACCGCTCCAGCGAATCGGAGCTGATCGTGCAGTTCACGGGCAAGTGGAGCGACTATCACATCTGTGCGGTCTGGCAGCAGGAAACAGGCGCGATGTACCTGTCCTGCCAGATCGACAGCAAGGTGCCGGAAACGAGAAAGCGCGCCGTCTACGAGTTGCTGGGACTTGTGAACGAAAAGCTGTGGCTGGGCCACTTCGAGTATGCCGCTGAAGAGGGCCTGGTGAACTTTCGTCACACGATCCCCCTGCGCGGCACCGTCGGCGTAAGCGTGGAGCAGATCGAGGATCTGACGGAAACCGCGTTGGCGGAGTGTGAGCGCCTCTATCCGGCCCTGCAGATGGTTATCTGGGGTGGGCAAAGCGTGGCGGAGGCTTTGGAAGCAGCGCTCATGGAGACTGTAGGGGAAGCCTGAAGCATGAGTTTCGATGGGCGGCCGCTGTTGTTTCTCGGCTGCGGCAAAATGGGTGGAGCGATTCTGGCCGGTCTTCTGGCCCGTGGAGTCGCGCCCGAACAGCTACACATCATCGAGCCGAACCGCGAGGCGGTTGCGACCTTCGTGCAGCGGGGTGTACACCACCATGGAAGCCACGAGAGCTTGCCGGAGGATTTCAGCCCCGCGCTCATCCTGCTGGCCGTAAAGCCGCAGGTGATGGAAGAGGCGCTTCCTGCTGTCGGTCGTTTGGCGTCGCCGGAAACCGTCTACGTCTCCGTCGCGGCCGGCAAGACAATTCCCTGGTTCGCGGAACGTCTCGGTCCCACGGCTCGAGTTGTGCGTGCCATGCCAAACACTCCGGCCGCAGTGGGGCGAGGGATGACAGTTCTGGTAGCGGGCGAGGCCGTCACCTCAGAGCAACGCCAGCTTGCGGCTGATCTCATGGAAGCGGTTGGCGAGATTGCTTGGGTCGAGGATGAGACTCTCCTGGATCCGGTGACGGCGCTCTCGGGTGGCGGGCCCGCCTACGTCTTTCTGATGATTGAATGTTTGGCCAAGGCAGGAGAGGAAGCGGGGCTTCCGGCGGATCTTGCGCGACGGCTAGCGCGCGAAACAGTCGCCGGCGCCGGGGAGCTTGTTCGCAGATCCGAGGGGCAGGAGCCCGAGGAGTTGCGGCAGAACGTCACGAGTCCGGGCGGCACCACTCTTGAGGCGCTCAAGATCCTGATGGCGCCGGACGGCCTGCAGCCTCTCATGACGAGAGCGATTGCCGCCGCCACGCGGCGTAGCCGCGAACTGGCCTCATGACTAGCGTGAGCCTGAAGCCCGCCGCGCAGCGGGTGCAAGCGGTGCTGGAGCAAAGTGGTGCGGTTTTGGAGGTGCGGGAGTTTCCCGCGAGCACACGCACCGCGGAGGAAGCGGCTGCCGCGATTGGCTGCCAGGTGGAGCAGATTGCCAAATCGCTCATCTTCCGGACAAAGCAAAGCGACCGCCCACTTCTCGCCGTCGTGAGTGGGGTGAATCGGGCCGACGAGAACAAGTTGGAGGCTCTGGCGGGGGAAGCGATCGGAAAAGCCGATGCTGAGTTTGTACGCGCCCGTACCGGCTTCGCGATCGGGGGGGTGCCGCCCATCGCGCATCGGGAACCGCCTATCACTTTCCTGGATTCTGATTTGGAGGCATTCGAGGAAGTCTGGGCAGCGGCTGGCACCCCCAACAGCGTCTTTCGGCTGACCCCGCGGGAACTCGCCGAGTTGACCGGCGCGGCTTTTGTGGATCTGCGGAAGAGCTAGAGGCACGTTGGATTGCCGGCGCCGAATGCCCACCTGTGACGAAGGGTTCCAAAGGTCAGGAGGGAGAGCGCCATGGCCGCACCAAGACAGAAATCCGGAGAGCGCGAGCGCATCATTGACGCCGCGCTGGCTCTGGCCGCAGAGGGGCGCTGGTCTGACATCACGCTCGGCGACATCGCAACGGAAGCGGGTGTGCCGCTACGAAGCGTCTACGATCACTTCGGTAGCCGAAGCGAGATTCTAGCGGCGTTCTTTCGTCGCATCGATGCCGAGGTTCTCAGCGAAGATGAAGAGACTCTTGGCGAAGAAGAATCACCGCGCGATCGTTTGTTCGATGTGCTGATGCGTCGGTTTGAAGCCTTGCAGCCGCACCGTGCCGCCGTTTCCACCATCTATGCCGATTGTCTCTGCCAGCCTACAACTGGTTTGGCCAGCCTGCCGCAACTGAACCGTTCCATGGCATGGATGCTCACGGCTGCGGGCATCTCCGCTGAGGGGTGGAGCGGCCTCCTCCGGGTGCAGGGGCTCGTGACCTTGTGGCTGGCGACCTTGCGCGTGTGGTTGAAGGACGAGAGCGAGGACATGTCGAAGACAATGGCGGCCCTCGATCGCAATCTCCGCCGCGCCGAGGGTGTGTTGCAGCGGATGCCCCGCCGCAGACGCCGTCGCCGCGCGTATGAAATGCCGGAGGAAGAGATCACTTCACCTCAGCCGCCTACGGCAGAACCCCCGACCGGTGCGCCTGCCTGAAGCCGGGGCTGATCGGGAGCCTATTCCCATCCCGGCCAGGTGCGAACTATGATGTCGCCCTTTTGCAGGGGAGCGGGATCTAGACATGAGCGGCGAGGCACAGCCGGTTATCGGCATCATTGGGGGCAGCGGGCTGTACGATATCGATGGCCTGACCGATACGCGGTGGGAGAAGGTGATGTCTCCCTTCGGGTCTCCCTCCGACGAGCTGCTCTTCGGCACCTATGCAGGGCAGCCGCTGGTATTCCTGCCGCGGCACGGGAGGGGGCATCGGCTCTCTCCCACCGATGTGAATTATCGTGCCAACATCGACGCCCTGAAACGGGCAGGGGTGACGGAGGTGCTGTCTGTCAGTGCCGTTGGCTCCCTGAAACCCGAACTTCCGCCAGGTACCTTCGTGCTGGTTGATCAGTTTATCGATCGCACCATCGCACGAGAAAAATCCTTTTTCGGGCCCGGTCTGGTGGCCCACGTGTCCATGGCACATCCCGTATGTCGGCGGCTGCAGGGGCTCCTTGCATCAGCGGCAGGGGATATCGGAATCGCGCATCAATCCGGTGGCACCTACCTTGCGATGGAGGGGCCGCAGTTCTCCACTCTGGCCGAGTCGAACCTCTACCGCTCCTGGGGATGTGACGTGATCGGCATGACCAACATGCCTGAAGCCAAACTGGCGCGCGAAGCTGAACTTTGCTACGCGAGCGTCTCCATGGTCACCGATTACGACTGTTGGCATGACGAGCACGACCACGTGACCGTCGAGCAGGTGGTGAAGGTCCTCCTCGCCAATGCGGCCCGGGCACGCGAGCTGATCAAGGCAGTGGTTCCCCGCCTTTCGCAGCGGCGGGACGCTTGCGACGCGGGGTGCCAGCACGCCCTGGACAACGCGATTATCACGCAACCGGACGCGCGAGATCGGGGGATCGAGAAGAAACTCGATGCAGTCGCAGGCCGTGTGCTGGGAGCAGGCGCATGACGCCCATCATCACGTCATTCGATCACGTCCTGATCGGCGTTCAAGATCTTGAAGCAGCGCGGCAGAACTGGGAGAAACTGGGCTTTGCCGCCTGCCCGCGAGGGCGTCATATCGGCTGGGGTACAGCCAACTACTGCCTGATGTTTCCCGAGAACTACATAGAACTGATCGGCATCGTCGACCCGTCGCAGTTCACCAACAATCTGGACAAGTTTCTTGAGGAGCGGGACGAAGGTTTGCTTGGTCTTGCCTACCGCAGCGAGGATGTAGAAGGCGATGTCGCTTTGCTTCGCCAGCGTGGCTTGACGGTGGAAGGACCCAAGGATCTGGCTCGCATCATCGAACATCCCGAGGGAGAACTGCGGCCGCGGTTTCGTTTGATGCACTTTGATCCGGCGTCGCGCCCGGGACTGCTCGCTTTCGCCTGTCAGCATTTGACGCCGGAGATGGTGTGGCAGCGGCCGTGGCTGGAACATCCCAATGGTGCGCGTTCCATCAGGCGTGTGACAGCAGTTGTGGAGGAACTGGAACCCTGGGCGGAAGTGGGACGGGCCTGGTTCGGCGAGGCGCAGGTATTTCGCGGTACCGCATCCATAAACATGCGAGCCGGGAATTTTGAGCTGGAGCTGCTGCATCCGGAGTTTGCGCAGACACGCTTCAAAGGCGCGGCGCCTCCGAACCTCTATGGACCGCTCGGCTTCACGGTAGAGGTGGAAGATCTGGCTGCTTGCCAGCGCCTGCTGGAGGCAGCGGGGGTTTCCACCATGGAGCAGACGACTGCCCTGGTTGTACCGCCGTCGGAAGCCAATGGCGTAATCCTGGAGTTTGTATCTGCGTGACTGAGGTGTTGGCGGCCGGACTTACTGCTTCTCGCCGAGCCATTGCGCGGCTTCCTCTGCCGCCATGGCGTCGGGATTGAATCCAAGGAGGTCGAAGGCGCTTCGGAAATGCGAGGGCAGCGGCGCCTCAACCCGCAGGGTCATGCCATCTTCCGGATGCGGAAGGGCAATCTCCCGCGCTAGCAGGAAGAGCTGTTTCGGTAAGTCCAGGCGCTCGGGGAAGGCAGCTCGTCCGCCATACTTCCCATCCCCCAGGATAGGATGTCCCATGGCGAGACAATGGGCTCGAAGCTGATGCGTCCTCCCAGTCATCGGGCGCAACGCTAGCCAGCTTGCATGCTTGCCCTGTTGTGCGACTTTCGTCCAGCGTGTCAAAGCAGGGCGAGCATCGGGTGCAGAGGAGGTCATTTTCTCGCCGCCCGGGCTTGCCTCCTTGCCCAGGGGTGCGTCGATCACTCCCCGCAGCTTCTCGGGCACGCCAGCAACCAGCGCCCAGTAGATCTTCCGCGGCTGATCGGTCCTGAAGCTCTCACCGAGCCGGCGTGCTGCCTCTGCCGAGCGGGCCAGCAGCAGCACACCGGCAGTGTCCCGATCCAGACGGTGAACCAGGCGCGGGCGCTCTCCCGCATCAAACCGCAGTGCGTCGAGCATGCCGTCGAGATGGCGGCTCGTACGGGTCCCACCCTGAACTGCCAGCCCGGCCGGCTTGTCCAGCGCTATGACCCACTCGTCTCGAAAGAGCACCCGACCCTGGAGTTCCTCGATCTCCTCCGGCGTCAGGCGCATTGGACGTGAACGGGAAGGTGCGGGGGAACCACCCGGCTCACCCAGCGGGGGAATTCTTACCTCCTGCCCGGCTGTGAGGCGCAGGTTCGACTTCGCGCGCTTGCCATCCACGCGCACCTGTCCCGTGCGCAAGAGCTTCTCGAGCCGTGCCTGAGTGATCTGGGGAAAGTGCTTTCGAAACCACCGATCGAGGCGCTGATCGGCTTCTTCAGCCGCTATGACGCGCGTTTGAATCATCTGTCTCTGCTCTGACCGAGGTTCGTCAGGCTGCCGGAGCGCGGCGGTCTCCCTTGAGCCATTCCACCAAGGCTTCGGCGGTCATTTGATAAACGCCAATGCGGCCCAGTTCCCGTAGGGCTTCATCACTTGCGTCGCACAAGGCGTTGGCGCCAATCATCACGCGGAAATCACGCGCGCCGGCATCGTAGATCGTCGATCTGCCACCGGTCGGAAAGTTGAGGCCGCAGATCACCAGCGTGTTGATCTCGAGCGCCTTCAGCTTCTCTTCTAGGTCGGTGCGAAAGAAGGCGCTCCAGCGCGGCTTATAGAAGACAAACTCATCCGTCCTGAGCTTCTGAAATTCACCTTCCAGCAGGGCGTCGGCCTCAAGCCGCTGTGTTTCGTTCGGCTTTACCAGGTCGATCAACTCGGCTCCGGAGGTCCCCGGCATCAGAACGCGCAAGCCTTCTTCTACCGCAGAGCGGCGGCACAGATCGACGTTCGAGCCGTCGGGACGATAGAGCCGCACGGCATGAAAAATTGGCTTCTCGAGTTCTCGGAAGGCCTTGAGGATGTGCCCGATGTGCGGCAATGCAGCCGATACCCCGGAAGCCTGAACAGGCGAGCCCTGGCAAACGAAATCACGCTGTAGATCTACCGTGATAAGCGCCACCTTATGGCGGTCGGGGATGTTGTGTTCAGCCATCGGTTGCGATGCTTCCCTTCAACTTGTCGCAGGGAACCTCTGCGCCTCTGCGAGGGCAGCCTAGGCAAAGTGGGTGATCGCGCAAGCTGTACCTTCGCATAACGGCTTCGTTCGGGTTGCAATGCTTGCGTTCAAGAAGCCTGGCCTTGCCGTTGTTTGCGTAGCTTGTCCCAATATTCCAGCCGCTTCGAAATCTCTCGCTCGAACCCGCGTTCAACCGGCCTGTAGAATTTCTGTCGCTCCATCTCCTCGGGAAAGTAGTTCTGGCCGGAGAAGGCATCGGGGGCGTCATGATCATAGGCATAGCCTTTCCCGTAGCCCAAATCCTTCATCATCCGAGTGGGAGCGTTCAGTATGTGCTTTGGCGGTGTAAGCGATCCGGTCTCGCGCGCAGCTCGACTGGCGCGCTTGTAGGCCGTGTAGGCAGCGTTGGATTTGGGGGCGGTGCCAAGGAAAACCACCAACTGGGCAAGCGCCAGCTCGCCTTCCGGCGATCCAAGTCGCTCGAAAGTCTGCCAGGCAGTAAGCGCCTGAACCATCGCCTGGGGTTCCGCCAATCCCACATCTTCGACCGCAAAGCGCAGCAGGCGCCTGGCGATGTAATGGGGATCCTCACCGCCGGCCAGCATCCGGGCCAGCCAGTAGAGCGCGGCATCGGTGTCTGATCCGCGAAGGGATTTGTGCAGAGCGGAAATGAGGTTGTAGTGCTCCTCGCCGCCCTTGTCATAGACTGGCGCGCGACGGTGCACCACGGTGGTCAGGCCCGCGCTGTCCAGCGGTTCGTCTGGCTCGGGAATTGCGAAGAGCTCTTCGACCAGGTTGAGCAGGTAGCGTCCATCGCCATCTGCCATTGCGAGGAGCGCCTCCCGTGCCTCTGGCTGGAGGGGGAGCGGCCTGCCCACCTCCCGTTCTGCGCGCGCCACCAGTTCCTGCAGGGCTGTTTCGTCTAGCCGGCGCAGGACCATCACCTGACAGCGCGAGAGGAGGGCGGCGTTCAGCTCAAAGGAGGGGTTTTCCGTTGTCGCGCCGATCAAGACGACAGTGCCATCCTCCACATACGGCAGGAAGCCATCCTGCTGCGCCTTGTTGAAGCGGTGGACCTCGTCGACGAAAAGCAGGGTGCCTTGGCCACTGCTTCGTCGCTGCTTTGCACGATCGAAGACCTTTCTTAGATCCGCAACGCCGGAAAAGACCGCGGAGAGCGGCTCGAAGGCCAAATCACTGGCTTCCGCGAGCAAGCGAGCGATTGTGGTCTTGCCACAGCCTGGCGGACCCCAGAGAATCATGGACGCCATGCGCCGATGCGCGACCATCCGCCCGATCGGCGCATCGGGCGCCAAGAGGTGATCCTGCCCGACGACCTCGCCAAGCTGTTGGGGGCGCAGCCGGTCGGCGAGGGGGCGCGGCGCGCTGGCTTCGAAGAGTCCGTTCATGGGTGGGGCCATAGCACGTGTCGCCCCTTTCACGAAGTGTAGACAGCGGATTCGGGATAACGTAAGTTCTTCCAATTGTCGCTATAGGTTAGCTCGGGAAGTTCGGGGGGTCTCTCATGTTTCCCGCTACAAGTTACCGATTCCGGGGGCTAATTGCGCTTGTTCTTCTTCTGCCGCTGCTGGCAGTTTTGATCGGGCCAAGCCCCGCTCAGGCGAATCCTCGATATGCGTCCATCGTGGTCGACTATGCCACGGGGGAGGTGCTGCACGCCTCGAACGCGGACGCACGGCGCTATCCTGCGTCTTTGACGAAGATGATGACACTCTACCTGCTCTTTGAAGCCTTGGAGCAGGGGAAGGTGTCCATGAACCAGGACTTCAGGGTATCGCCGCACGCAGCATCGATGCCGCCCTCCAAGCTTGGGCTTCGGGCCGGTACGACGATCAAGGCCGGGGAGACCATCCAGCCTCTGATCGTGCGCTCAGCCAATGATGTTGCTGTGGTGGTGGGTGAGGCTCTGGCGGGTACCGAAAGTGCCTTTGCCCGGAAGATGACCGAGAAAGCGCGCCAGATGGGCATGCATTCGACCACCTTCCGCAATGCGTCGGGCTTGCCGAACAGCGGTCAGGTCACCACTGCCCGCGACATGGCAACGCTGGCGATGCGGGTGATGCGGGATTTCCCGCAGTATTACCACTACTTCGACGATCAGAGCTTTACCTACCGCGGACAAACCCATACGAGCCATAATCGCCTGATCAGAAGCTACAACGGGGCCGACGGCCTCAAGACCGGTTACATCCGGGCTTCGGGATTCAATGTCGCCACATCTGCAGTGCGCGACGGCCGTCGCCTGGTGGGCGTCGTCATGGGCGGGCGTACCGCTCAATCGCGTAACGCGCACATGGCGGACCTCCTCGATCGTGGCTTTCTGCGCGCCGGCCAGCTGCAGTTGGCGAAGGCACGTCCAGTTCCACCGGTGCCCGCAGCACGCCCAACTCGATTGGCAGTTTCCGACGCCATGGCGCGGGGTGAAAGCGATGCGCCCCGCAATGTCGGCGGCATCCTGGTTAGCTCGGCTCAGGCGGCGGCCACGCCGGGTCCCGCTGCGGGTGGGAGAACCGGGCAATGGGGTGTTCAGGTCGGGGCTTTCCAGGCTGCGGATCAGGCTCAATCCCTCGCCTCGCAAGCTTTCTCGCGCCTTTCCGGCGATTTAACGAAAGCTCAGATCGCCGTCACCGAGGTTCAGGTCAGCGACAAGAAGCTCTTCCGCGCTCGCCTGGTCGGTCTCATGGAGGGCGAGGCCCACAACGCCTGTCAGCATCTCAGCCGTCAAGGCATGGACTGCATGGTGGTACGTCCCACGGGGAGCTAAAGGCCTAAGATCGGTTCAAGAGATCGATCGGAGAGAAAGGGCCGTTTTGCGGCCCTTTCTGCCTTATGGCTGCAGTACGGCTCGCCCACGAATGCGCCCTTCTCGCAGGCGCTGGTAAACCTCCGCGGCCTGTTCCAGCGGAAAAGTTTTAACTTCGCTGCTGATGTGTCCGGCGCGCGCCAGCGCGATGACCTCCATGAGCTCTGTCCGGGTGCCCCAATAGGGAATGGTGACTTCGCATCCGTAGGGCGGTCGATTGGCGCTGTAGCGCAGCACGCCGCCGCCGAGTCCCAAGATGCTGATGCGGCTTGCTCGCCCTACGACGGCTGAGCAGAGATCCACTGTTTGCTGCGCCCCTACCACGTCTAATGCCAGGGTTACGCCGCGTAGTCCGACCAGTTCGCGGATCTGCTCGATGGCAGTCTTGCTGTCGCGGCTGTTGATGCACAGCTCGACCCCCAACTCGCGCGCATGCTCGAGCTTGGCATCGTCGATATCAGCGGCAATCAGGCGGGCCGGGGAGAGGGCTTGAAGGATCTGCAACGCCATGTGGC
This sequence comes from Rhodospirillaceae bacterium, assembly GCA_029265995.1. Taxonomy (GTDB): domain Bacteria; phylum Pseudomonadota; class Alphaproteobacteria; order Kiloniellales; family DSM-21159; genus Aquibaculum. The sequence goes on from JAJUFM010000098.1 coordinate 10,563, forward strand.
CCAATCCACCGATGCCGATGACCAGCACTGTCGCATCGGGGGTGAGCAGGGGCAGGGCGCGCTTGATCGCGTGATAGGGGGTGAGGGCTGCGTCGCTTAAGGGCGCGGCAGTAACTGGATCGAGATCGCCCAGCGGAACCAGGAGGCGGGACGAGGGCACGATCATGTATTCAGCCATACCGCCATCTGATCCCAGGCCGCCGCCGTAGGTAGGGATGCTCGCGTGCCTCTCGCAATAGTTCTCGGCAGAGGTTTGGCAGGTGCGGCAAGCGCCGCAGCCCCAGGGTCCGTAGACGGCGACTGGATCTCCTTCCTTCCAGCCGCTGACACCTTCTCCCAGTGCGGCGATCCAGCCTGCGTTCTCGTGGCCCAAGGTGAAGGGGCTGGCGAAGGGAACCTCTCCGTCGAGCACATGCAGATCGGAGTGACAGACGCCGGCTCCACCGACCTTCAGGAGAACTTGTCCCGCCGAGGGCTCCGGTGTGGGCAGGTCAATGATTTCTGGCGGCTTCCCGGCCTCCACATAGCGAACGGCTTTCATGGCGTTTTCTCTCCCTCCCAGTAGAAGAGGTAAAGGAAGCGATCATGTTAGCCGAAGCCGTCCAGGAATCCTCTGACGGAAGAAAATAAAATCATAAGCCATAGCGGGACCAGTGAGCCCGCTCTTCGAGTGCGGCCAGCGCCGCATCCGCCCAGTCTCTTGCGACGGCTGTTTGGGCGGGGCGCCAGGACAGCCAACGCTTCGGCCGTTGCGTACGGTATATCACGACCTTTTGCCCGTAGCGGCGTCTCAACTCGCTGTGCAGGTGGCCGATGCCGTCGGCGAGCCCCAGTTCGACAGCCTTGTTTCCACCCCAAAACTCTCCTGTAAAAATCTTTTCTTCCGGCGCCAGCAGACGCCCCTTGCGACGGCTACGCACTTGTTCCTTGAACACCTCGTGGAGCTCTTCAAGCATTTCACGCAGATGGGCCACATCCTCTTCCTTGCGGGGTTGGAAGGGGTCGAGCAGCGCCTTGCGCGTGCCGGCTGTCTCTACCCGCCGCTCCACGCCCAGGCGTTCGAGCAGTTGGGGAAA
>JAJUFM010000126.1 GCA_029265995.1 Rhodospirillaceae bacterium
CCGGCGGGCAAATAGCCGTGCAGCGGATCATGCGCACTGGTTTGGTCAGTGACGACATCCGGTCGCACGCCGCGCTGTACTAACTCCGGAAAGATCTCGGCTGCGTTGCCGAGGAGGCCGACGGAGATGGCTTCTCCCTTTGCGCAGGCCTGCTCAATGATCTCCAACGCCTCATCCAGATTCTGGCTAGCCCTGTCCAGGTAGCCTGTCGCGAGCCGCTTCTCGATCCGGCTGGGCTGGCATTCTACCGCCAGCAGGCTAGCCCCAGCCATCGTGGCCGCAAGCGGCTGTGCGCCGCCCATGCCACCCAGGCCGCCCGTGAGGATCCAGCGGCCTTTCAGATTGCCTCCGTAGTGGCGTCGCCCGACTTCAACAAAGGTTTCATAGGTACCTTGGACGATCCCCTGGCTTCCGATGTAGATCCAGGAGCCAGCCGTCATCTGGCCGTACATCATCAGGCCCACCTTATCGAGGCTATTGAAGTGCTCCCAGGTGGCCCAGTATGGGACGAGGTTGGAGTTCGCGATCAGGACACGTGGCGCGTCCTTGTGGGTGCGGAACACGCCGACCGGTTTGCCCGATTGCACGAGCAGGGTCTCATCATCTTCAAGGTCCCGAAGACAGGCGACGATTCGGTCGTAGGATTTCCAGTCCCGAGCTGCGCGGCCGATGCCGCCGTAGACAACCAGTTCTTCCGGACGCTCTGCCACCTCGCGATCCAGATTGTTCATGAGCATGCGTAAGGGAGCTTCAGTCAACCAGGACTTGGCGGTGAGCTCCGGGCCTGTCGGCGCCGTAACGCTGCGTGAATTGTCCAGGCGATCATGAGCCACGGATTTCCTCCCTCGGATGCTTCGACGGGGGATGGCGCGGCCGCTTCGGGTGCGGCACCCCTTCGGATCTTGTATAACGAAGGCCTTCAGCTATCGCCAGCATGACGGCCGGCCCTAAAAGCCGGGAAGAGGAGGGGCCATGGAGGCATTTCGTTTCAGGCAGGGGCGTACTCCGCTGCTCGTATCCATGCCCCATGTGGGGACTTATGTTCCGCCAGAGATTGCGGAGCGCATGACAGCCCAAGCCCTGCGCCTGCCGGACACGGACTGGCACATCGAGGAACTCTACGACTTTCTGGATGGTCTGGGCGCGCATGTCATTGTCGCCACTCACTCCCGCTATGTCGTCGACCTGAATCGCGACCCCCAGGGGAAGCCGCTCTATGCGGGGGCAGACAACACCGAGCTCTGTCCGACCAGCACCTTTGCCCAGGCCCCCATCTATCTAGAGGGATTGCATCCGGATGCCGCTGAGGTGGAGGCACGTAGTCAACGCTGGTGGCAGCCGTACCACGCGAAGATCGAAAGCGCACTGCGTGATCTTCGGAGTCAGTATGACCAGGTGTTGCTGTGGGATGCCCACTCCATCCGAAGCCGCGTTCCCCGCTTCTTCGATGGCCAGCTTCCTGACCTGAATGTGGGCACCGCTGGCGGGTCAACCGCCGCGCCTGATGTACTCCAGGCCGTGGCTGGAGCGGGCGAAGGCTCAGGCTACTCTCAGGTTGTAGACGGCCGCTTCAAGGGCGGCTACATCACGCGCAAATACGGTCGCCCAGAAGAGGGAGTTCACGCCGTACAGCTAGAACTGTCCTGGGCTACCTATATGGAAGAGGACCATCCCTTCAGGTTCCGCGAGGACTTGGCTGAGGGTATTCGGCCGGTACTGCGGCGGATGGTTGAGGCAGGTGTCACCGCGCTCGACCGGATAGGTTGATCCTACCTTATTGCGAGGCAACTTCATTTCCAGCTTTGAATAGCTGGTGTAGAGGATTGAATCCAAAACGATAAGAGAGCTCCGCAGGGCGCTCAATGTTCCAGACTGCAAGATCCGCGACCTTGCCTTCGCGCAAGGTCCCGTGGGACGCGCCGAGGCCGAGCGCTCGGGCGGCTTCCCGAGTTACCCCGGCCAGGGCTTCTTCCGGCGTCAGACGGAAGAAGGTGCAGCCCATGGAGAGCATGAGGAGAAGGGAGGTAACGGGGGAACTGCCAGGATTGCTGTCGGTAGACAGCGCCATTCCGACACCGTGGCGCCGAAACAGGTCGACGGGTGGCAGCTTGGATTCCCGCAGGAAGTAGAAGGCGCCTGGCAGCAGTACGGCGACTGTGCCTGCCTTGGCCATGGCGGCTGCGCCTTCTTCGTTTGTATGTTCAAGATGATCCGCCGACAAAGCGCCGAATTGGGCTGCGAGCGCGGCGCCGCCAGAGTCCGAGAGCTGGTCCGCATGAAGCTTGATCGGCAGACCGAGATCGCGGGCAGCTTGAAGGAGACGCCTGGTCTGTTCGAGGGAAAAAGCGATGGTCTCACAAAAGGCGTCAACGGCATCGGCTAACCCTGAGGCAGCGACCTCAGGGAGCATGGCCAGTACGGCCTGAAGGTAGTCTTCACCGCGATCCTTGAACTCAGGTGGTACAGCGTGCGCTCCAAGGAAGGTCGTGCGCACCTCGAGCGGCAAGCTGTCGCCAATCCGCCTGGCCACTTTCAATTGCTTCAACTCATGATCGAGAGCCAGGCCGTAACCCGATTTAATCTCTAATGTCGTTACGCCTTCAGCGAGGAGGGCTCGCGCCCGGGGCAAGGCGCTGTGATAAAGCTCGTCCTCGGTGGCGGCGCGGGTGGCTTGAACAGTAGAAAGAATGCCACCGCCGGCCCGCGCTATTTCCTCGTAGGTCGCGCCTGTCAGCCGAAGCTCGAATTCGGCTGCGCGGTCGCCGCCATAGACGAGGTGGGTGTGGCAATCAACCAAACCCGGCGTTACCCAGCGCCCCTCCAGATCAATGATTTGGGCAGCCTCCCCTTGGGGCACCTCCGCTTGAGGTCCAATCCACGCGATCCGCCCGGATGCGACCGCCAAGGCAGCTCCTTCCCGCGCTCCATAGGCTTCGCCCCCAGGTTCCATGGTGGCGAGGCGGGCGTTTGTAAGCAGCAGATCCCACCCAGGCATCTCTCTGGCCTCCTTCGTAATCTCGGCGCTATGCTCCTGCCCGGTCGCATTCTTTGCAAGGGGCGCTGCATGACGTCCGCTTTTCCCAGATTGTCGCGGATTTTCGCTCACACCGCCCTGCTGCCAGAGGGCTGGGCAGACGACGTCCTGATCCAGGTGGATGAGGCTGGATGGATTCGACGGGTGACGCCAGGAGCCAAGGCGGAGGGGGCGCAAAGGGTTGCGGGGCCGCTCCTGCCCGGCATGCCAAATCTCCATGGTCATGCCTTTCAGCGCGCTATGGCAGGTCTGGCCGAGCAGGCCGCAAGCCGGGACGACTCCTTCTGGACCTGGCGAAACGTCATGTATGGCTTTGTTGGCCGCCTGGGACCGGAAGAAGCAGAGGCAATTGCGGCACAGCTTTACGTCGAGATGCTGGAGGCGGGCTACACTGCCTGTGCGGAGTTCCATTATCTCCACCATGCCCCCGATGGGTCGCCCTACCAGGACAGTTCGGAGATGGGGCAGCGGCATCTGAAAGCGGCAAGCACCGCGGGGATCGGCTTGACTCTCTTGCCGGTCCTCTACGCTCACAGCGGCTTCGGAGGCCGAGAGCCTGATCCGAAGCAGCGGAGATTTATCAACAACCTCAGCTTATTCCGGAACATTTATGAGAGTTTGCATAAGGTCGCGACCCACAAGAATGAGCTTCAGCTTGGGCTTGCGCCTCATTCGCTGAGGGCTGTCACGCCCGAACTGTTGCAGGAAGCGATCACAGGTGTTCGCGCTCTGGACAAGGATGCGCCGATTCATGTTCACGTGGCCGAACAGATTGGAGAGGTTACCGATAGCCTCCGCTGGTCCGGTTCCCGGCCCGTACGCTGGCTTCTGGACAACCACGCCCTGGATGAACGCTGGTGCCTGATTCACGCGACCCACATGGACAGGAGAGAGCTAGAGGATCTGGCGGCCAGCGGCGCCATAGCCGGCCTTTGCCCCACAACCGAGGCCAATCTTGGAGACGGCCTGTTTCCCGCCGTGGATTACGTACGCGCCGGCGGGCGCTGGGGGATAGGGTCAGACAGCCACGTTACAGTTGATCCCTGGACTGAACTGCGCCTGCTAGAGTACGGGCAGCGTTTGCTTTATCGCCGACGCAACCTGCTCCGCCCGAGCGAAGGCGGCTCGGTTGGACGGTTTCTATACCAGGGCGCGCTGAGCGGAGGGGCTGAGGCTTGCGGTCGCCCGATTGGCGCGCTTGCCGAGGGAAAGCGCGCAGATCTGGTCGTGCTCGATCCGGAGTGTCCTGTCTTGTGGGGCAAAGAGAAGGATCAACTGCTCGACGCGGCAGTTTTCGCCTCTGGTGGGAAGGTCGTGCGAGATGTGGCGGTAGGCGGCCGCTGGGTGGTTCAAGAGTCACGACACCCGCTGCGCGATGAAGTGGCCGCGCGCTTCCGGGGCGCGATCGAGCATCTTAAGGGAGCCTGACGCGACTTAGGGCTGCCAAGTCGGCTCCGTAAAGGGGGCTCGCCAAATGTGATGGTTTCAGTCGAAAGCATTCGAGCCTAAGCTCCATAATCGGGGCCGCAGCTTAGGCTGGCAGCAGCAACTTCTGGCGCTCTGTCCGACAAGAGAGGGAACCGATGTTGTACTACGCGCTTTTATTCCTCGTGATCGCACTGATCGCGGCAGTCTTTGGCTTTGGGGGCATCGCCAACGCGGCGGCAGGAATCGCCAAGATCCTGTTCTTCGTGTTCCTCGTGCTGTTCTTGCTCGCGTTCGTCGGGAACCTCGTTACCGCTGCGATGCCATTGGTTTGAACTCAATAAACAGGAGGTTGTGCATGTCCAATCAGGCTGTCGATCAGGAACTGGAGACGCTCCGCGGCGATCTCAACACCCTGCGGTCCGACGTTCGGAAACTCACGGAAGACCTCTCTCGCGCGGCCCAGACGGGAGCGGCTGCCGCATCGGAGGAAGCTCAGGCCGAATTGAAGCGCCTGCGCGCCGATCTGGACGACCTTTATCAGCGGGCTCGCTCCAAGGGGAAGGCATCACTCGAGAGCGTCGAAGAGCAGGTGGAGCGCAACCCGCTCGCAAGCCTTGCGGTCGCTTTCGGCGTGGGGCTTTTGCTCGGCAAGCTGCTGGATAGGTAGCCGGGGTGTTTGGCTTTCTCAAGAAAGTGCAGGATGCCGCCCGCCGCGCTGCGGTCGGCACCGCACTTATCTTCATCGCCTGCCTGGTCGCGCTAACTGCTGCCGGCTTTGCGATTGCTGCCTTGTACCAGGTCTTGGAAGACGCCTTTTCTTCGGAAGTGGCGGCGGCTATTACCGCAGTCATTCTCCTGGTTCTTGCCGGCATCATCGCCCTCATTGGGGCATCTGCCTTCAAGGCGCCCAAGAAGCACAAGCGCAATTCAGGCCATTCCCACGCCTATGCCGGAGCTGCGGTTTCCTCCCGGCACAAGCAGGGTGCGGCCGCCGAAATCGAAATGGCGCAACGGCTCATAGCAGGGGGACGGTGGAGCCCACTCGCCATGGCGCTGATCGCCGGATTTGCTTTCGGTGCTTCACCCGAACTGAGGAAAGAACTCGCTCGACTTCTGCGGCACGAGGCAGAGAAAGACTAAGGCCGCGGCACGGTCCTAAGAGTTTCTTCCCGTCGCTTCGTCTTCCGCCGCGACATCGAGAAGCAGCGGCTCCAACGCGCGGCGGATTTTGTCGGGAATGACCGCGGGGCGCATGCTTTCCCTGTGGACGAAGACGTGAACGAAATGGCCGACAGCGGCCGGCTCGGCCTGTTCCTGCCTGAAGAGCCCGACCAGATACTTCACCGAGCTCCGACCCAGCCGTTCTACGGCAAGTCCGGCATCGATGACCTCCGGGAATGTTAGAGACTGCCGAAACTGGCAGAAGGTTTCTGGGGTGATCCCGATGATCTCGTCTCGGTGGATGTCCAGCCCTCCGTAGCGGATCAGATAACCGCTGATGAGCGTATCAAAGTAGCTGTAGTAGGTGACGTTGTTCACGTGGCCGTAAACGTCGTTGTCCATCCACCGGGTGGGGATGGCTTCAAAATGCTTGTAGGCAGAACGCAGTTCAGGGGCAGCAATGCTCACCATCAGACTCCTGGAAAATAATGTATCGCCCCGGGCGAATTAATCCTCGCACATATTACGTTTTTTGTTCACTATCCGGAACGTCAGGTTGCTGCTAGCGGAACACGTGTGAGAAGCAGCAGCAGGACCGTATCGATCTCGAGTTCGATCCGATAGCCGCAGGACCCACAGTACGGATTTCCGGATGCTGTATCAGCTTTACGAGTTCCACAATAGCGCGCTGCTCCCCTGGCGCATTCTAGGGGATATGACGCGTAGCTTCCTGAATAGCCCGCTTTTCCCGGCCTCCGACTCGCATGCCGGTCGCAGCTTGGCAGCGGGCCTTGAAGTTTTTGAGCATGCGACTCGACCGCGGTTACGGCCCGCTTGGAACCTGGATGAGATAGAGGTCGAGGGCCGCCGGGTCCGCGTTTCCTATGAGCCCGTTTTCGATCGTCCCTTCTGCAGCTTGCTCCACTTCGCAAGACAAGGCTGCGCGCGCCGCAAGGATCCGAAGATCCTGCTGGTCGCGCCCCTGTCCGGGCACTACGCCACGCTGCTACGTGGCACGGTTCAGGCCCTGCTACCGGACCATGAAGTCTTTATCACCGACTGGAAGGATGCCCGAGAGGTCCCGCTGACTGCAGGGGCCTTCGGGATCGACGACTACATCGACGAACTACTTCGCTGCATCCGGCATCTGGGGCCGGATGTGCATGTCATGGCTGTTTGCCAGCCGGCGCCGCTGGTGCTGGCAAGCGTCGCCCTGCTCGCCGAAGCGGATGATCCCGCGCAGCCACGTTCGATGATCCTGATGGGCGGCCCGGTCGATACGCGCGCTGCCCCTACCCAAGTGACCCGTTTCGCCGAATCCAGGCCGCTGGCCTGGTTTGAGCATTCGGTCATCGCGCAGGTGCCGGCCTACTATCCGGGTGGCGGTAGAAGGGTCTATCCAGGCTTCCTTCAGATCGGCAGTTTCATCTCGATGAATCCTGCGCGTCACTTCGACTCGCACCTGCAGATGTTCCGACATCTCGTACAGGGCGACGGCGAATCGGCGGAGGCGCATAGGCGCTTTTATGACGAGTATCTGGCGGTTATGGACGTGCCGGCCGCCTATTACCTCGAGACCGTCGACCAGATTTTCCAACGACACCTGCTGCCGCGGGGCGAGATGCAGTGGCGTGGCTGTTCGATTCGGCCCGAGGTCATCAAGAAGACTGCCTTGATGACGATCGAAGGCGAGCTGGATGATATTTCAGCGCCGGGTCAGACCCTGGCGGCGCAGGAACTCTGCAGCAGCTTGCCGGAGCAGATGCGAGACAACTACCTGCAGGTCGGGGTAGGTCACTACGGGATCTTCAATGGGCGGCGTTGGCGGAATCAGATCAAGCCGCGCATTGCCGCTTTCGTCCGCCGCCACCAGACACCGCCATCTTGAAGCAGATCGCCTGACGCAGCTTGGACCTGCGGTGCTATGAGGCGATCTGCTTGCGTCGCGACTGAAGAAGCACTTAGAGCAGATCGCACCAAATCAGGTTCACGAAGTGATCCGATTTGGCGCGGTGCGCCTGGCATGGCGCTGATGTTGGAGGTGGAAGTCCTCTGCGAGCCGTGACGACCGGAATCGCTAGCCAAGGGCAACTGCGTCGCCGTGAGGCGGGGTGGGGAGGAAGCCGGCGGCAAACTCCGGAGCGGACGAA
>JAJUFM010000156.1 GCA_029265995.1 Rhodospirillaceae bacterium
CAGCTCCCAGTCATCGCGCAGGGGCTCGATGATGGTCGGGATCACCAGGCGCTCCACATAGGCGCGCGGCGTGTAGTGGGCGCCGAGCTTCGCGCGCTCCCGCGTTTCCAGCGCTCGCTCCAGCAGCGTACCGAAGATGGCGGGCTCCACATTCGACCAGTCCTTGCGGGCGGCAGCCCAAAGCTCGTCGATCTCCTCCCTCTCGAGGGGCAGCGCCCGTCGGTTGCGGAGGAGCGAGCCATTGAAACGGCGCAGGGTCGCATTGAGGTGCGGGGCATAGCCGCCCTCGTCCATCACCTGCCAGAGACTTTCCAGGGCGGGCACGAAGTGCTCCGGCGTGTCGCGCATGCGCTCCAGCAGGCCGAAAAATCCCTCCTCGGGCAGAAGGCCCACGTCCTCGGCGAACATGGTGAAGAGGCAGCGCATGAGGAACTCGGCCACGTCCTTGGGATCGTGCCGCGCTTCCAGCCGCCGGGCAATGCGGGCCAAGCGCTCGGCGATGTCGCGAGTGACCTGGGCGGCGATGCGCGTGGGATCGAGCGACAGCGGATCCTGCCAGATCGCCCGCAGGCGCGCCTGCACCGCCTCGTCTCGCAGGTCCTCCATTCCGATGCGGTAGCTCTGGCGATCGGGGAAGTGGGCGTAGTTCTTCCCCTGGCCCGAGAAGTCGGCAAAGACCTCGATGACGTGGCCCACATCGACCACGAGCAGGAAGGGTGGATAGCCGTGCTCGACTGGCAGGGCGCGGGCATAATCCTCCGCCTGCTTGCGGGCCGCCAGCATCACCTGGTCCCAACCGCGCGATCCGCGCTTCGCATGGCCTGCCATGAGCTGTCCCGCATCTTCGGGCAAGAGGGCCATCTGCCCGGGATCGGGTCGCTTCACCTGGCGCTTGGCCGACTGCTTGGCCTCCAGGATGAAGCTGCCGCGCTTGTAGCAGTCGATCCAGCCGTGGGTGCGACTGCCGTCGGGATGTTTGAACTCCACCCGGCGCTCAAAGACGTAGTCGTTGAGACTGTTCTGTTCCCGCGCCATGTCCGGCGCCTCGAGGCCCAGTGCCTCGCAGAGGCGCACGACGAAGAGCTGGTAGTTCGCCCGCTCCGAGCCGCCAGAGGCCGAAGCTTCGGCGATCAGGGCCTCCAGCCTGTTCCTATTGACCAGAACTTCATCCATGCCTCCAAACTAGCGGTTGTATGGAGGATGTGCCAAGGACGGAAAGCTGCAGGCGTGCATTAAGGCACAGCGCTGCGCAAGCCTACGCCGTTCGGTTCTTGAGCCGAAATTTGATGAGAATCAAAGGGGGTGGTGCCCAGGGGCGGAATCGAACCACCGACACTGCGATTTTCAGTCGCATGCTCTACCAACTGAGCTACCTGGGCGCCGAGCCGCTGCGGCGGCTGACGGGAAGGGTGTATAGGCAATGGCTGGCCGCCTGTCCAGTGCTCTTCCGACAGGGATTTCCTTCAGATCATTCCAGTGTCAGGCTGACGGTCTCGGCCGCCCCGTCCCGATAGTAGGTAAGAGACAGGCTGTCGCCAGGCCGATGCAAATCAAAAGCGGTGACCGCGTCCCGGGCAGAGCGGATGGGACGGCCGGCGATCTCGACGATGAGGTCTCCTTCCTGCAGGCCTGCTCGCTCCCCCGGCCCGCCCGCCAGGAGCCGACGCACCACGGCGCCTACCACCATCGCCTGTTCATCGAGCGACTGGTCGCCAAGGCGCAGCCCGCTCTCACCCCGGAACACCCTGCCCTCCTGCTTCAGGTCGAGCGCGACCCGGTGCAACAGCGTGGAGGAGACGGCAAAGTTGACCCCGGCATTGGTATCCGCCCCGCTCGCGAAGATCGCCGACAGCAGGCCCACCAGCCGGCCATCCTCATCCACCAGAGCGCCACCGGACATGCCCGGGTTCACGGCGGCATCCGTCTGCAGGAAATCTTCGACATCATTGAAGCCCGTATCGGTGCGGTGAAGGGCCGAGACCACCCCGCAGGTCACCGAAAGCCCGAGACCAAAGGCGTTCCCCACGGCGCACACAGATTCGCCCAACTCGACATCAAGAGCTTCAACCGACGAGAGGACCGGGAGATCTTCATCGATCTTGAGCAAGGCTATGTCCGTTGCCGCGTCCGAACCAACGACCTCCGCTACCCGGATCCGCCCGTCGGCCAGACGCACCTTCACGCCCTCGGCAGGCGCGATCGCATGGTAGGCAGTGGCCAGGTACCCTCCGGGCGCAATCGCGACGGCCGAAGCCTCAGGGGCAACGCCAGGTGGCAGTCGCACCGCGTTGCCTGCGCCGAAAGAAGGCCAGTCGAGCAGCAGCGAAACGACCGACTCCAGAACTCTGCTCTCAAAGGCCTGAACGGGTGAAGTGGTGAGTAGCAGAAGCCCCGCGAGGGCACCTGCGAACACCTGCTTGCTCACCTCTCCTCTCCAGGCTCGCTTTCGCCAGGGCCTTCATCGCTGGGCAACCGGTAGCGTTCCCCCAGCCAACGGCCAAGATCCACTTGTTTGCAGCGCGCAGAACAGAACGGCCGATAGGCTTCTACTTCCGGTTTGCCGCAGATCGGACAGGCGCTCGCCCTTTTCCGCCGGCGGCTGGCCCCGCGAACCTGAGGGAAGGGAATAATTCGATCGCTCATGATGTTACCATAGCACAAGCTCACTTTCATCGATCCCTCTGGCGGGCTCCACCTTCCAGATCACCTTGCCGCCCCTGCGCGCCTCGATTGCTGCGCGCGCTGCGGCGGCCTGGCCGCTCAAGGAGTCGCTTACCGCCGGTGCGACACGGAGCTCGAAATGCGCCGTGGCCGGCGCCGCAGCAACCTGCCGCAAGAGCTCATAAGCAACCGCGACGGGGTCACGTTCCCATCCACCCCCGCCCATGCCACAGCGGCGCGCGAGCAATTCGTGAAGCGGTGGGCGGCTGCGCCGGCGTGTCAACTCGAAGAGCTGCCCTCGCGGCGGAAAAAGCTGCACCGGCTCGGGATCATCGGCCAAGCGCTCGCGCAGGAAGGCAGCCAAGGCCTCCCGTTCTCGACGGCCTTCCATTTCGAGAAAATCTATCAGAATGCGGCCGGACAGGTCTCTCAGGCGGAGCTGGCGGACAATTTCTGTAGCTGCTTCCCGATTCACTTCCACCGCCCGTCGTGCGCCCGATCCAGGGTGGCGGCCCGCATTCACATCGATGGCGGTCAGCGTTCGCACCGGTTCGATGAGCAGGCTGCCGCCGCCCGGTAGAGGGACGAAGGGCTGCAGAAGCGCTTCGAGCTCTTGAGCCAGAACAGCGTCAATCAAAGGCTGCGGCCCGCGGTGGTGCTGGAGCCCATCGAGAAGCTCAGGCCGATCGCGCAGGGCGTGGCGCACCCGCGTATAGGTCTCCAGATCATCCACCAGGATTTCCTGAGGAGGGTCCTGTTCGGCGCGTAGCATCTCCACAGGATCGTCGCCGCTCTTGAGAAGGCGGGGCACCCGCCCCTCCCCGGTAAGCGGCAAATCGCCGGCCGGAACCAAGCGGGCACCCTTATCGTCGGAAGGCGCGCGAGAGATCCTTACCGCGACCGTCTCCCCTTCGTTTGGCCGCACGCGCCTCTTGCTCAGAGGGAGCAGCCCAGGTCGCTGCAGCCCGATGTCGACAAAGGCGGCGTTGAGACCGGGATCAAGGGTCTCCACGCGCCCCAGCATCAGGTCACCGGCCGCTCCGGGTCGGTCTTCGCGAAGGATGCGAAGCCACTTCAGTCTGTCTTGAGAATCGAGCCGAAAAACACGCTGCTCCCCCGGCAAGGCAGACAGCAGGAGGCGGCCACTCATATCCTGACGCCGCGCCCCTCGAGAAGGGCGACACACTCCGCCAGGGCGAGCCCGACGACGTTGGAGTAGGAACCCTGAATCCAGGGAATTAAGGCGGCCGCCCGCCCCTGGATGGCATAGCCGCCGGCTTTGCCCTCCCACTCCCCGCTGGCCAGGTAGCGATCAATTTCATTGCGGGAGAGGCGTTTGAACTGGACCTGCGTGGTCACCAGCCGATGGCTCTCCTGTCCGTCTGGCGCCCGAAGCACAACCCCCCCCAACACCCGGTGGCGCCGGCCGGAAAGCTGCTCGAGACAGCGCCGCGCGGCCGCCTCCTCTTCGGTCTTCGGCAGAATCCGACGGCCCAAGGCGACAACGGTGTCGGCTGCCAGGACGAATGACTCCGGATGATTCGCAGCTATGCGTTGCGCCTTTTCCCGCGCCATGCGAAGCGCATAGCGCGCGGGCAATTCGCGCGGCAGAGGGGTTTCATCTATGTCGGCGGCAATAACGCGGTCCGGCTCAATCCCGACCTGGCGCAACAGTGACAACCGACGTGGGGATGCCGAAGCGAGTACAAGCGGCGCAGCCGCCATACCTCGGTACCTGACTACTTGAAGCGGAAGGTAATGCGACCCTTGGTAAGGTCGTAGGGCGTCATCTCGACATTGACACGGTCTCCGGCGAGCACCCGGATCCGGTGCTTGCGCATCTTGCCAGCGGTATGAGCCAACACTTCGTGGCCGTTATCCAGCTGCACGCGAAAAGTTGCGTTGGGCAGCAGTTCGGTCACCGTGCCCTGAAATTCCATAAGGTCTTCTTTGGCCATGCTTGATCTTGTTTGTTTGCCTTCAGCACAAATGGGAGGCCGGACGAGTTCCGCCTCCTCTGTTCCGCAAATAGTAACGCGAAGCCTGCCTCGCCACAATCACAAGGCATCCCCTTCACAAACTGGCTATCCACTGACAGCCCAGTGATTGTCCCATTTCGGACCTTATTCGCGGGTCTGCCGTTGGAAAGGCAGAAAAACAAAGGGTCTTGCAGATGTCCCCATATTTTTTAGTCAACAATATTGTCCTATATGTCAGAAAACACTCGCGCCAGTCTGATCATTCCATTATAGAACCCTCCCGCGCAGGCTGAACCCCGCGAAAGTGGCTCCGGCCAGCGCCCGAAATCAGGAGGCGCGAGAATGGCAAACCGCATGCTGAAATTCACCAACGTGCAGCGGGATATGCCACGGAAGCGTGACGTCGGAGTTCGCGCGCGCGATTTTCAAGAGATCTATGAAGAGTTCGCCGCGGAGAAGGCGGCGGAACAGGCCTCCCGCTGTTCCCAATGCGGCGTCCCCTTCTGCCAGGTCCATTGTCCGGTTCACAACAACATACCGGACTGGTTGCTGTTGACTGCAGAAGGACGCCTTGAGGAAGCCTACGAAGCCAGTCAGGCGACCAACAACTTCCCCGAAATCTGTGGCCGCATCTGCCCGCAGGACCGCCTCTGCGAGGGCAGCTGCGTGATCGAGCAAGCCGGCCACGG
>JAJUFM010000133.1 GCA_029265995.1 Rhodospirillaceae bacterium
AGCCGCAGGTCGTAGTCCGTTTCCACCGGGTCTACGGTCGAGTAGAGCGAGAGAAAAAGCGTAAGCTGACCGCCGGCGAAGTCGAAGAGCACCGGATGCAGGCGCAGCACCCCGTCTTCGATGGTCAGCTCCAGCTCTACGTTGTCCAGCGGAAGGCCCGGGGCGATCACCTCCTCGCCCCGAAACACCACCTGGGCATCGCTGCTGCGAATCTGTTCAATCTGCAAAGGCGCGTCGGGTAGAAGCCTGACCCGGCCCGATGCATCGGCTTGTTCGACCACCTGTTGGGGCTCGGGGGGCAGGCCGATCAAGGTGCCTAAATCGGCGAAGTCCAGGCGCCGGGAAAGGAGGTCCGCCACGATCAACGGCCGCTCTCGCTCCACTTCCACCCGCATATCGCCTGAGAGATCACTGTCGCCTACGGTGCCGTCGAAATTCTCGAAGTACCAGGCCTGCTCGTCGCGGCGCAGACGACCCGCCAGTTCGTAGGGCGGGGTCGAGGGCAGAGGAATGTTGAGGATCGGCGCCAGCTCGTCCGGACTAGGCCCGCTGATCCATAGCTCGCCATCTATGCCGCCTAGCTGGAGAGGCGCCGTCACGGTTCCGTTGGCACGCGCACGGGTTTGACCGACGGCTATCTCAATCTCGACCGGATAGGGCTCCTCCTCCTGGCGCAGCAGAGCCAGCGACCCACCATGGGCATCAATCGTAAAGCCGCGCCCCTGAATGCGTCCTTGTCCCTCAATGCTGACCGGCATGCTGCCCTGATCGGGGCTCACAACTTCTGCCTGGGCGACGGTGGCCTCCAACTGAATATCGCGTGACGCATCGTCGAGGATCAGCCGGCTGTCTTCGACAACCAGATTTTCGATCAACGGGATTTCCTCTCGCGCCGTCTGCTCCTCCGACTCCTCCTCCGCCATTTCCCAGCTGGCGCGGCCATCCTCATCGATCTGCAGATTGATCTCTGCCCCAACCACGCGCGTTTCGGTAATCACCACCTCGCCACGAAGCAGTTGACGCGCATCGATGCGCAGCGCCAGCTCCTCAACAAAGAGCATGTCGTCCGCGGACGCCCATTCCGCATTGGAAAGACGTAGGTCGCGTGCGCGCATCCAGGGGTGCCAGGAGAATTCCCCCTCCAGCCCACCCTCTATGGCGAACTCACGCCCAGTAGCGGCCTCTACCCGCGTTTCGATAGCGCCCCTCAGCCAGTTCCAGTCGAAAAAGATAATGGCTACCGCAACGGCCAGAACCAACAGCCCAACCGCCAAGGCCAACCACTTCAGAGCTCGCGCCATCCCTTACCTTCGGTAGTAGGCCAGAAGCCAAGTAACCCTCAGCACAACAATGCAAATGAGGAAGAAAGGCTCCCTTGAGGGGAACCTTTAAGCGTGCCCCCTGCCCTTCTCGCCCTTCCTATCCAGGGATCAATGGCCGCCGCCGGACCTTAACGTAAAGGCTCCAGACAAGCTGCTTCTTCGCCGGCTGTGGTGGAACCAGCGGCGTCACCGGCGGTTATCCTTTTGAAGTAACTCCCAATAACCGGCAGGCGGCGACGTGGTAGAAGATGACACAAGCAAGCAATATTCCAGCAGCTGAAGACCCACTTAACGCGTTGCGCCGTACCATGAGCAGATCCGCCGCCGAGATCGCGGTTGCCCCCATTCATGAAGTGCGCGATCTCATGCTTCATGAGCTCGAGCGCGCGGAAGATACCGAAATTCAGACCACCGCAGCACTAAGGCGCTTCGCCGAAGCTACAGACAACCTTAGACTGCAGCGACTCCTGCATCAGCGCGTTCAGGAGGGGGAGCGGGTCAGCAGCGACATACGTGCCGCACTCGAGGAATACAGCAGCAGCCATCGGTACGTTCACAACCGAGCGGCCACCGTCCTTATCTCTCAAACCGACCGTCTTCTACAGCTGGCACGTACGCCTCAGGTGACTGACCTGATCATCGTCAGCGGCGTACAGAAACTTCAGCTCTACTGCCTCTCCAGTTGGGGAACGCTGCGCCTTCTCGCAAAGATCTTGGGCGACAAGGAGATGGCCGTCCATATCAAAGGCGCCATCGAAGAAGGAAGTCGGTGGGATCGCCAACTGGCGGAGCTTGCACCGACGCTTTAAATGATCAAGTGCATGCGTCGTGTTTTTACTTCTACAGCGAGAATAGTTGCTTTCCTCAACTTCCTTTAGGTAGTTGAGTTTCCTTTCTAATAATTATTTCAACACCAAGCGAGCGGAACAAGGGGGGAGAGTTCCAGTTGCGCTGTCACGCAACTTAGTCCGGGAGCACCACCCCATGAGCTTCAATCCTCTCCAAGAGCGTGGCATCCCCATCGAGAAGCAGCTGCGCAACTGGTCCGAACTGAACGTCAAGCCTTACGACAAGAACAGCGTGCACCCCTACAGTCGCGCGCGCGGGATCCTGATGAACGGGATCGAGGTCGAAGCCATCATCTTTTCCCACAACATGGCGCGCAATCTGCTCGATCCGGATATCAAGAAGCAGCTCGCCATGGTGCGGCGCGTCGAGCAGCAGCAGCAGAAAGCGATCAACTGGCTGATCCCCGGGGACGAGACGACCTTGGAGGTGACCCTGGGCTACGAGCAGGTGGCGGTGGACATGACCGCCTGGGCCGCCCAGAACGAGCCCGATCCCTACCTCCGCCAGGTCTATGAATTCGGGGTGCTGGAGGACTTCGACCACCTTTACCGCTACGCCAACCTCTACGAGATGCTGGAGGGCAAGAAGGCCGAGCAGATCATTTCCGACCTGACCGAGATGACCCCCGGCCGCCCCACGATCTTCGAGCACCGGCACCCGCACGACGAGATCCGACGGCCGATGACGGCGCTCGCCGCACACCCCCAGTCGATCCTGAATGCGCTGATGGTGATGTCTGCGGAACAGCAGACGATGAACTACTACATGACCATCGGCAATCGCTTCATGGAGCCGCTTGCCCGGGCCACCTACCTCGAGATCGGCATGATCGAGGAGCAGCACGTCACCCACTACGAAACAATCCTCGATCCGACGGTGAGCTGGTTCGAGAACCTGGTGTTCCACGAATACACGGAATGCTGGCTCTATTACTCTTTCATGCAGGAAGAGCCCGATCCTCGGGTCAAGGCGCTCTACGAGCTCCACCTCAACATGGAGATCGAGCACCTGCGCATCGCCTGCGAACTCATGCGCTCGGTGGAAAAGCGCGATCCCGAGGCGATTCTGCCGGCGACCATGGGCCCCTCCATGAGCTTCCGCGAAAACCGCAAGTGGGTGCGCAGCATCCTCGAGGAGCAGGTGGACTTGACGGCCAAGGACAGCGAGTTCGTGCCGGTGGCCGATCTGCCGGACGACGACCGCTACTTCGCCTACCAGCGCGCCGTGAACGGCAGGTGGTCGCCCACCGAGGAAGCCATCCGGGCAAATGCGGAAAAGCAGGGCCGGGAATATCGGCTTGAGGTCGAGGGCCCCAATCCCGTCGAAGGGCTGCGGCCCGAGGGTGAGAGGAACAACGCCTCGACCGACTATGCCCGACGGAGCGTCGTGGAGCACGACCCGAAGGCGGCGCCCTGGACCGACGCGTCCTGATGTGCAGACGCCCGGACGGAGAGGGATCATGAAAACAGTGCTGAGAGTGGCGCCGCGCCTTACGGCCGATCGCGGAATGGGGGAACCCATCTCACTCGGCGCCAGCCTGGTCGCCGGCAAGAAGCCTCCACCGGAGGTGACGCTCTTCCTGATGCAGGATCACCAAACGGCTTTCGACTACTCCGACTGGTACGAGGGCAGTCGCGACCCCGAGATGAAGAAGGTGGTCGGCCGCTGGCTCTGCGTTCTGCTCCGCGCCCATCAGCAGATCGAGGAAGAGCTTCTCTACCCAGCGGCGGCCAAGGCCCTTGGGGACGATGAGCTGATCAAGGAGGCTGAGCGCGAGCATGCCGAAGCGCGCAAGGTTCTCGAGCAGGCCGAAGCCCAGCTGGCGAAGGGAAAACTTCCCGACGAAGCCATGCAACAGCTTCGCACCCTCGTTCAGCAGCATGTGGAAGAAGAGGAAGGCGAGCTCTTCCCCAGGCTACGGGAAACCGACCTGGATCTCCATCTTCTGGGGGCCCAGCTGCTGGCACGGCGGCTGGAACTCCTGTGGGAACTGACCGGCCGCAGCTCCAAGCACGAACTCAAGGAGACAGGCAAGATGCCGATCGACACCGAGGAAGCACGCCGGATGTTCGTCGCCGGCCTGCGCGACATGCACGCAACCGCCGCACAGGGCCGCGAGATGATCGAGCGCCAAGTCGACCGCCTTGAACACTATCCCCAGGTCGAAGCGCGTTTGCGTGCGCATCTGGAGGCAAAGAAGGCTCAGACGAAGGTGCTCGAGGAGCAGCTCGAAGAACTTGGGGAAAGCAACTCGAGCCTGAAGGATCTCGCCATGAAGACCGCGGGTAATATCTCGGCGATGCTAAGCAGCGGCGCGGACGACGAGATCCACAAGAACAGCCTCGCGCTCTCGGGCCTGACTCAGTTCAGTATTTCCTCTCTGGAGTCACTGATCACGATCGGCACCGCCGCCGATCTACCTCAAGCGGTGAAGGAACTGCAGAAGAGCCTCGCCGAAGAGCGCTCCATGGCGGCCTGGCTGGCGGGCAACCTGCGCGGCCTTGTGGTGATGCACCTACAACGCCGTTCCGAGGGCAAGCCGGCCAGCCATTAGGGCAGCTTGGCTCCCACTCCGCGATGCCTCTGCCTAGGACGGCAGCCAGCCCCACGGCTTCGGCATGCCCGAAAGTACTTTTACCGCCACCTAGCGGCTCGGCATCGCACTCTCCGTTTCCTCCCGGCAAGCCTTAGAAAAGAAGTCGATGAAGGCGCGCAAGGCGGGCGGCATGTGCCGGCGACTGGGATAATAGAGGTGCCAGGCGGGGAGCGGAAGGGAATAGTCGGCCAGGAGCCTGACAAGGCGTCCCTCCGCCAGGGAGCTGCGCACATAGGGAAAGGCCAGGCGCGCCAGCCCGGCTCCGTCGAGCGCGGCACTCAGCGCATGGCGCGCGGCATTAACCGTCAGCCGGCCTTCGGGCACGATCACGAAGTCCTCCCCATCCTTCTGGAACCGCCAAGGAAAGATCCTCCCGCTGGGAAAGCGGTGGCGAATGCAGTCGAACCTCGTAAGCTCCTGTGGCGATCGGGGAACGCCCATCCGCTGGATCAGGGCGGGAGAGGCCACCACCGCATAATCCTGTTCCGGCCCGATGGGGAGCGCGATCATGTCCTGCGCCATTTCCAGCCCCAGCCTGATGCCCACATCGAAGCCTTCAGCGACGATGTCCACGTTGCTGGCATCCTCGATGATTTCGAGTGAAACGCCCGGGTAGCTTTCAAGAAAGCGCACCAGATGCGGCAGGATAAGCCAGTCGAGGGCAGGCGCCGGCGCATTCAGGCGCACCTGGCCTCTCGGCTCGCCGCCCAGCGAGCGCACTTCCTCGAGGCTGGCGCGGAGCTCGGCAAGGGCGGGTGAAAGCCTGCTGGCGAGCAGGGAACCAGCTTCCGTCAAGACGACGCTGCGCGTGGTCCTGTTGAAGAGACGAACCTGAAGCTCCTCTTCCAGCGCGCGTATGGTCTGGCTCAGCGCCGAACCGGTAACGCCGCGCTCCCGCGCCGCCAACCGGAAGCTGCCCAGGCGCGCGACCGCCAGGAAAGCCTCCAGATCGCTCGTGCGCGGCAAGCTCATTGATAAGTATTCCTACTTAGTTCTAGTAGGAGAATAACATTATTCTTCCTAATCAAGAGAGTTAAGTTTGACCAACTTCCTCATGCGCTCTTCACCAATCAGCAAGATGAAAGCGACGGATGATGGTCAATCTCAACATCAACGGCCGGGTGGTCGAAGTCGACGCCGACCCGGACACCCCACTGCTCTGGGTCCTGAGAGACGAATTGAAGCTCAAGGGCACGCGGTATGGCTGCGGCGCCGGGATGTGCGGTGCCTGCACGGTCCATCTTGACGGGGAGGCCACCTTTTCCTGCCTGGTCAGGCTCGGCGAAATCGAGGGCAGCAGCATCACCACCATCGAAGGGCTGTCGGAGGACGGAGATCACGCGGTTCAGCAGGCGTGGATCGCCGAGCAGGTCCCGCAGTGCGGCTACTGCCAGTCGGGCCAGATCATGCGGGCCGCCGCCCTGCTGGCGCGCAGCCCTCATCCCAGCCGTCAGGAAATCGTCGAGGAGATGTCGTCAAACCTTTGTCGCTGCGGCACCTATCCACGCATCATTCGCGCCATCGAGCGCGCCGCGCGGGAGGCCTGACCCATGACGATGGCGCCCGCCACGCTGACGCGCCGCGGCTTTCTCAGGAGCAGCGGGGCCCTTTCCTTCGCACTCTTGAGCAGCGGCGGCATTTCCGTCCTTGCCGCTTCGACGGAGGCCCAGGCCTTCGCCGATGGTGAGGTCACTGCCTGGGTGACGATTACGCCGGACGACCGCATGACGATCAAGTTCGGTGCGGCCGAGATGGGCCAGGGCGTGAACACCTCCCTGCCGATGATCCTTGCGGAGGAGCTCGACGCCGATTGGAGCCGGGTTTCAGTAGAGCAGGTGAGTTCCGATCCTGAAGGCGTCTATGGCAACCCCGGATTTGGCGGCGCGCTCTTCGCGGCCGGCAGCTCCTCGCTGGAAGGCTACTACACCTACCTGCGGCGCGCCGGTGCGCAGGCAAGGCAGATCCTGATCCAGACCGCAGCCGAAGCCTGGAACGTAGCAGCCGAGGAGGTCACCACCCGCCAGGGGATCCTGTTCCACGGCCCCAGCGGGCGCAGCATGCGCTATGGAGAAGTCGTGGCTCTGCCGCGGCCTCAAACCTCCCGTCCCGAAGGTGCGGAGAGTAGCCTGAAACCGCGCGACTCCTGGACCCTTGTCGGCACCGACGTCGAGCGGCTCGACATCCCGGGAAAGACCAGAGGGGAAGCGGTCTACTCGATCGACGTGGACCTTCCCGGCATGCTCTA
>JAJUFM010000160.1 GCA_029265995.1 Rhodospirillaceae bacterium
CTTCACCACTTACTTGAGCGCTCATGTCACATCCCCGCCTTAGTCGTTTTCTTAAACTGAAAGATAATGGCGATGAGCCTCCTGAAGTAATTGGGGATGGCCACTAAGGGTTTTCCCTTAGGCTCGACTGTGCCAGAAGGGCGGGTGCGGAGGTGGCGAGAAGCTGGATCAGTGCTCCACCGCAGGCCGCCTATTCCTCCGAAAGTTGCTCAGCCTTCCGCTAGCTCCTATTGCTCTTTTTGTAGGTTTCCTTCCAAGGCTAGAGCTGCCAATGGTATTACTGCAAAGACGCATCCAGGATTGGCAGGGGCGCCCTGTCTTTCTCGCATCGTTGGCCGTGTTCTTGATGCTCTGCATCTTCCTGTTCGACCTGATGTCGAACGTCGGCCTTGCGACCGGGGTTCTTTATATTCTGCCTGTGATGATGGCGACGCTGCTACCGTGGCGGCACGCCACGCTTGTCTTTGCAGGTACAACCAGCCTGCTCACCCTTGTGAGTTTCGTGCTGCTTCTCGGCGAGAGCCCGCAATCCCTCAGCACGCATCTGGGCCTGGGAAACCGCGGATTGATGCTCGTCGCCATCTGGTCGACAGCGATCCTCGGCCTCCGATGGATCGAGAAAGATCAAAAACTGCAGGAGGAGCAGGCGCTCCTCCAGGCAGTGATAGACACTTCCGCCGACGCGGTTGTGACTATTGACCAGTCCGGCATCATCCAATCCTTCAGCCGCGTTGGGGAACGCCTGTTCGGCTACCAGGAGAGCGAAGTGCTCGGCCGGAACGTCAGCCTTCTGATGCCTTCCCCGCATCAAGAACAGCATGACAGCTACATGGAACGCTACCTGCGCACCGGGGAAAAGCGGATTATCGGCAAGGGGCGGCAGGTGGAGGCGCTGCGGAAGGATGGCAGTGTGTTTCCCGCACATCTGATGGTGGGCGAAATCCTCACCGGCGGCCAGCGCCTCTTCACCGGCTTTATCCACGATCTGACGGAGCGCGTCGCAGCGGAACAGGCGGTTGCTCGCGAGCGCAACTTCATCGCCGCTATGCTCGATACCACCCAGGCGCTGGTCATGGTGCTCGACGCCCGCGGTTCGATCATTCGCACCAACGCGGCGTGTGAGAAGCTCAGCGGCTATGACGCAGATGAACTACGGGGCCTCCACATCGACGTGATGCTTCCGGAGAGCAGCGATAATCTCAATAGCCTTCTCGAGCAGATCGCGGGAGGTCATTCGGTCTCTGGCACCTGGGAAGGTACTCTCCTCTGCAAGAATGGGGAGACAAGGTTCATTTCCTGGTCGGTTGCCACCATCCACGACGAGGGGGCCGGTACAGGATACCTCGTCGCCACCGGCATCGACATGACCCCCTGGCGGCAAAGCGAGGCCCGAGCGCGCGAGCTCCAGCACCACCTCTATCGAATAGGACGCATCAGCGAGCTTGGGGAGATGGCTTCCGCTATCGCCCATGAACTGAACCAACCGATGACCGCTGTTGCGAACTATGTGAGCGCGAGCCGCAAACTCGTCGAAGGCATTGAACACGAGCGAGGGCCGCGGGTCGTCGATCTGATGACCCGCGCCATCGAGCAGACCGAACGAGCCGGCCAGATTGTCCGGCGACTGCGCCAACTTATTGGCCGTGGGCAGAGCGAACTTCAGCCGGTCGACCTCAATGCCGTGGTTCGCGAAGCCTCTGCATTGGCCCTGATCGACGCGCGCGAGCAGGACGTGCACACCCAGATGGAACTCGAAGAAGGCCTGCCCTGTGTGCTAGCTGATGCCACGCAGCTCCAACAGGTCGTCCTCAACCTCGTGCGCAATGCCATGGAAGCCATGCAAGTCGTGGAGCGGCGAAACCTGCTCATTGCCACGCGGCAGAAGGAGGAAGGTTTGGTTCAGCTTAGTGTTACCGACAGCGGCCCGGGGCTCGAACCTCATGTCGCAGACCAGCTTTTCATGCCATTCGTTTCCACCAAGACCAACGGAATGGGCATCGGATTGTCCATTTGCCGTTCCATTATCGATGCCCATCAGGGGCAAATTCGGGCAGAGCCGGCCCCCGGCGGCGGCACAAGCTTCCAGATAACTCTACCCGCCATTGATAAGCAGGCTTTAATCAATGAGTGATCCAAGCATTTACATCGTGGACGATGATCCCGCCGTAAGGGACTCCCTCGCCGTTCTTTTGGAAGTGGAAGGCTATCGTACCGAGACTTTCGACTCTGCCACCCAGTTCCTCGAAGCTTGGTCACACGACCTCCGCGGCGGCCTGCTGCTCGACGTGCGCATGCCGGTGATGGACGGGCTGGAATTGCTGGAGAAGTTGAAGGAGCGGGGCAATCAGCTTCCGGTGGTCATCATGACTGGCCATGGCGATGTGCCGCTTGCGGTTCGCGCGATGAAGGCGGGAGCCATGGACTTCATTGAAAAGCCCCTCACGGACACCCTCTTGCTGAACGCCGTGCGCAGCATGATTGCGTACGAGGAAGAGCAGCACGAACGCCTGCAGGAACAACAAGAAGTACACCATCGCCTGGCCGAACTGACTCCGCGGGAGCAAGACGTCTTGGAAAAGCTCGTCATCGGCCAGCCGAACAAGGTGATCGCCCATGAGCTTGGTATCAGCATCAGAACCGTAGAGGTGCACCGCGGCCGGGTGATGGAAAAGATGGGAGCGAAGAGCCTATCTCACCTGGTGCGCATGGCCCTGCAAGCCGGCATCGAGGTTTAAAGCACCGGACAGCCTCGCGCTTGGACAACATTCGACTTGTCGGCCTAGCTGCTGGCGTGCCGGCGGAAGAAGAGCGGGGAATAGAGCGTCACGAAGAGCCCGAAGGCCGCGATCCAGGCGAGTGCAGAAAAGCTTAGCAGGCTGATCTCGATGGCCGGCACGGCTGGAGACACCACACGCATTACCACCGCAGCCGTAAGCAGCAGGTAACAGACGCAGGTGCCCTGCCCGGCCGTCAGCGGTCGCCCGCTATGTCCGAGGCTCGCCCTGGTCATGACCGCCAGGATCATTGTTCCGGCAGCGCCCGCCGCCAGTGCGTGCAGCGCGCCACGTAACGAAGGCTCAGAAAGAATCAGTTCCAGGCCGAGCAACAAAAGGCCAAAGCCGAGCCAAAAGTAGCCAAGGTGGAGAATCGTCAACAGCGGTTCAGCGAAGGTTGCGAAACCGCGCCAACGAGCCAACCGCGAGAGGTTCAGTATTCCAGCAAGGAGCAGCAGTGCTCCGGTCAATAGAGCGTCAGGATAGGCCGTCCACGCCAGCAAACCAGCCACGCTTGCCAAAAGCACAACGCGGTCGAAGCTGTTGAAGGGGATTGGCAATGGCCCTCGCTGCTGCTTCGCCAGCCAATTGCGGGTGAAGGCGGGAATGATCCGTCCGCCGATCAGGGTTATCAGCAAGAGCAGCATGGCAAGGCCGATACGGCCGCCGAGACCCGAGGGAATCCAATCCCACCTTCCTTCCAGGTAAACAGCCGCATTCCCCAGCGCGAGGATGGCGACAGCTATCGCCGGCGGCAGGTTCCGCCAGTTCCTCCCGGCGAGGATCTCACGAGCGATCACGGCAAAGAACACGGCAAGGAAGGCAACGTCGACGACCATCGCCACTTGCCAACCGGTGAAACCGGAGAAGAAGCAGAAGAACCGACCAGCGAGCCAGAGTAACGCGAGACCGGCAAGAGGTCGGCCGGCGATGGGCACTCGACCGGTCCAGGTTGGTACGGCGGTCAAGAGGAAACCTGCTACCGCGGCAACGCCGAAGCCATAGATGGCTTCATGGAGATGCCATGTCATGGGAGCTAACGCACTGGGGAAGGCGAGAAGGCCGATGTAGGCCGGGATCCAGAGGCCGACGGCGACCGCTGCCCAAATACCGGACAGAAGAAAGAAGGGTCGAAACCCCGCCTCCAACAGCGGCAGCGAAAGCGCTTCCCGCTCCTGAAGAGGACGTGCTGGTCGAGCAGTTTGAGCAGTGGCCACGGAAGACCTCCTGATGCGCAGTCTCTTCAGCTAGGTGGTATAGAGGTGAAGTAAGTTTCCCTTCCCTCCTCTGCCACCGCTAAAGCGTTAGCTCAGAGCCCGGAAGTTAGTACCTTCTGTGCACTAGCTGTTTGATACAGGACAAATTGGCCCGCCTCTTTACCCTGTACTGTATCTTTGACGCTTACTGAACGGAGCCCGGGCTGTGGAACAGAAAATTGCACCCGAAGAGCTGACAGGGGTTCCGCTATTCTCGGATCTGCGGCCAGAGGATCTGGTCATTTTGACGCGCCAAGCCCGCTTGGAGGGTTGTCCGCCGCGCAAGCGCCTCTTCCGCGAAGGCGAAAAGCCAGAGGCGCTTTACGTGCTGCTCTCGGGCTCGGTCCAACTGTCTGCCACAACGACAGGGGATTCTCGGGAAGCCATCATTGAAATTGTCGGCGCTCCCGACACTTTTGTCCTCGCAGCCGCTCTGACGGATAGTCCCTATCTGATGAGCGCCACAGTGCTGGAGCCTGCGCGTCTGCTGCTTCTTCCGGCGGCAGTTCTACGCCAGGACATCGCTGATCGCCCAGAGCTAGCGATGACACTACTTGCTTCTCTGGCGGCGCAATCACGGCGAATGGTGCGTCAGCTGAAAAATCTCAAGCTGCGATCCACGGTGCAGCGCCTTGGCTGGTTCCTTCTTAATCTCGCCGAACCCGCCGCCAATGACACGGCGGTGGTCACCCTCCCCTACGACAAACAGCTGATTGCCTCTCAACTCGGCATGACCCGAGAAAGCCTCTCCCGCGCCCTTGCAAGCCTTCGCGCCTACGGGGTCGAGACTCAGGGCAACCGCGTTTTGCTGAAGGACCCAACCGCTTTGGCCGCCTATTGCAACGCAAGCAAGTCGATGGGCGGCGCCTAAAAAAATGGGTTCAGGCGCAGCCTGGAACGGCTAGA